>SZXZ01000041.1 GCA_005843835.1 Chlorobium sp. | reverse complement strand
TCAATTCACCATTCATCACCCGTAACCCTCCGGCTGTAAGAATAGCAATATTGCCGGCTGTCTGCAGAAACGGCGGTATCGCAAGAAGGAATACTGTTGAAACCTCAAGCGTCTGACGACCTGCAACCATACTCGCAAACAGCCCTGACCAGCGCGAAAAAAAATCGTGCTCGGAGCCTGATGCTTTTATACTTTCAATCGTCTTGATGCCGTAAAACGTTGTTCCAAGCAACTTGCCGTTATCCTGCAGAAACTTCTGGTTCAATACAATACGGCGACTGGATACAAAAGAAAGAGCAAGACCATTAAGACCTGCAATTACTATAGCCACAATAGTCAGTACCGCATCGTAGCGGAACATGATAAGGGCGTAGAAACAAATCAGAAGGATATTAAGACCGGTCGTTGACAGGTCGCCTGCTACAATTGTCGCAACCTTGTCATTCAGCTGGACACGGTTCGAAATTTCACCGGCCTGACGCATGGTAAAAAACCTGATCGGCAGGGCAAAAATATGGTTGAAAAACTTGGTTGATGAGGTCAGGGCAAGCTTTGTTTCAGCCCGCAGCAGGTAGTGATGCTGCAGCCAGGCAAGAGCTCCCTGCAAAAGGGCGGTCACCAGCATACCTACAAGCAAAGGCTGCAGCCAGCCATGCATGCCTTTAACCAGAACGTAGTCAATAAATATGCGAAGAAATGAAGGGACAACAAGACCTGGAATAACAAGCAACAGACTGACGAGCACAATATACACAAGGGCACTCTCAAGGCCCGGCAACCTCTTTTTCAAGCCATCAACAAGGCTGAAAGGCTTGCCGCCCTTTATAAAATCTGCGGTAGGGGTAAACGTGAGCACTACACCTGAAAAAGATTCACTGAACTCCTGCCGGGTCACCTTACGGGGACCGGATCCCGGGTCGTTGATATAGTAAAAGCCATTTTTGAAGCCTTCAAGCACGACAAAGTGATAGAGGTTCCAAAAAAGGATCATAGGCAATCGCTTTTCATGAATTGCCTCTGGCTCTATACGAAACCCTTTAGCTTCAAAACCGTAGGTACGAGCCGCTTTAATCAAGCTGCTCGCCTTGCTGCCGTCCCGTGAAACCCCGCATGACTCACGAAGTTTTTCGAGCGGCTCAAAGCGACCGTAATACGCAAGTATCATAGCAAGTGAAGCAGCTCCGCACTCAACCGCCTCCATTTGCAGTACTGTCGGGGTTTTAACCCGCGCCTCATTCCATGGCAGTTTACTCTTGTGCGGGGTCATGGCTTTTTAATGATGTTATCTACAGTCGGAATGGTAACCAGATCTTCATGTTCAATGCTGTATCGACCATTTTCTACCCGCATAAGTGCAGCTAGCTGAAACCGGAGTGAAAGCAACGCTGCTGCGTATGCTTTTTCGGCAGATATCAGCTGATTTTCGGCATTTCCCAAATCTGTACTGACTGACTGCACCTTAAAAAGGTCAGAGATGCCTATTCTATATTTCTTAAGTTCTACAGTATTAAGAAAGCGATAGGTTTTGGCGCTCTCGGTACTCAGAAGCCATATAGCAGCGGTATTTTTTACCGATTCAGTTGCCAGTCTTACCCCTTGATCAATTGAACGCTCAAGTACCCGGCTGTTTATCTGCGCAGTTTCATGGAGAGCGCTGCTTCGAATAAAGGCTGCCTCATTGCTGTGGTTCCCTGCTGCTACGGTGTATCGGAGTGTGGCTGATACATTAGAGCCCGGAACCTTGCTGGTGAGGGAGCTGACATAATCAGTAAACGACGACCCGATATTTTCGCCATTGTACCCTGCATACAACAGAAGATCAATTTTCGGTTTCATTCCGTTCCGGCTGCCTGCCAGAATATCTTTTGCAGCTTCGCTCTGTAATTGCAGGGCTAAATAATCAGCACGGGAAGCCAGAGCTTTGGCTTTAAGTTTTGAAATATCTGAAAGCGACGACAGATTTCCGTCTGGTACAGGAAATGCATCTAAAGGATCTTCAGGGCGATCACGACCTTGGGTTGAAATGCCCATCGCAAGAAAAAGGTCACTCCATGACTGATGAAGCAGTTGGGTCTGATTGACCTCAACCGCCTTTGCCTGCTGAAAATAGGCCTCAGCCATATCCGTTCGAACCTTTGCAGCTTCCCCTGCAGCTGCAAGAGCTTTTGTTGCTCGAACACTTTCTTCGGCACCTTCAAGAAGTTGATGGGCTAGGTTCAATGTCCGATATGTATAGACATAGTTCCAATATGCATTGGCAGCTGCATATATGCTGGCGGCTGCCGTATGCTGCAAGGTGTAACCCTCTGCTTTATAGCTTTTTCGGGATGCCTCCAGCACCATAGTTGAAGCATTGTTGCCCAGTCCCTGCAAGAGAGGCAGTGTAAACGTAATTCCCGCTGTTGCCATGTTACTAGTGGGAAACCAATGTTGTGTATACTTTTGAACGGACACGGATGGTGAAACAGTCAACCCTGATGGAAGGAGAGTGCTTAGGGATAATGTTGATGTCACTGTTTTAAGAGCAGGACTTAACGAGGTCGAATCGGTACTGCTATACGCAACTGAAAGAGTTGCCTGGGGGTCAAAAGCTGAACGGGCATTTTGCAGGGTACTCTCTGAGCCTCGCACCGTCTGACGCTCCAAAAGCACACCTGGCGCATGCTCAAGCGCTGTTCTTACAACCTCAATGAGCGATATAGAGGCAGATGCCTGTATCGGCGAAAGTGTTATTGCCGTGATGGATAATGCTAACACAAGGAGCTTTTGTGCCAATACCTCGAGACCGGACAGGCATCGAGCACGAAGGTGGCAAAAAGCCATCTTAGCGGGTCTGGCCCAGTACATATTTCTTGAAAACAGGGATAACAAGATCTATCGGTCGCTGCTCTTCGATAGTAATACGAGCGGTACAGAGAGTGCCGGATGTAATTTTTACACGTGGGCCTTTACCTGATGTCCAGCTATAGCCGCTATATGATGCCGGATCTCTTCGAAGCCTGACAATTATTTTGTACACAGGCCCCCCTGAGGTAAACTTTCGGGCTAAAGATTCGTTGATATCATTTTCAATGGAGGCACTTGTTTCGGGATAGTCGCTGACCGATATCACATCGCCGATGATATGACCATACTCTTCAGGAACCACCGTTGCAGGCGAGACATACACTTTCATATTCTTCTTTGCACTCTTGGCATTTTCTGCCGAAACATAGAGGTATATGAGCAGACCTGAAGTAGAGTGCCCTAAGGCATCGGTCTCTTCGAGAAGAAGCAAATATTTTCCCGGACTCACAAAATCACCATTGTTAAACTGAACTTCTGCAACTTTGCCGGTGTAGGGAGCAACAAGCGTAGTCTGCCACTTGTAATTGAATTGGGTTGCACGGTAATGCCGATCGATTGCCGCTTTTTTTTCTTCGATGCTGTACAGTTCGTTTTTTACTGTCATTAAATCCTGGCTGGCACTGGTGACAAGCGCCTTTTCGACAAGACCCTCTTTAAACAACCCATTTAGACGTTCTACCCTTTCGGCTTGTGATTGAATTGTTTTTTTAAGAAAAGCTTCGCGTTCATTCTGGTGCTGCTGAATAAATTCGGCCTCAGAACGCGCGGTTTCAACCGATTCATGCAATTCAGGCTGTTCAATAAGAGCAATAACCTCCCCTTTTTTAACCACATCACCACCTTTCACATAAAACTGACGCAAGACACCGCTCGTGCGAATATAAATTGCATCTATTGAACCGGTCACCATGGTGATACCATCCCCACTGATAGTGACGGGTATGGTTCCAAGAAAGCCCCAAACCAACACTGAGAACAGAAAAACACCACCCGCAAGAAGCGCAATCCACCCCCGAGAATCAGTAACCGGCATCAACCGGTCAAGATCTTCCGGTGAACTCAGCTTTTTAAGCGCTTCTTTTCT
>SZXZ01000127.1 GCA_005843835.1 Chlorobium sp. | reverse complement strand
TGTAAAAGCGGTCAGTAATTCAAAGGATGCATTTACTGTAGCTGAACTTCAGGTTTTTGATCTGGCGTTTGTTGACTTGCGTATAGGAACTGAAAACGGTCTTGATCTTGTGCAGTCGCTTTTACAAGCCTACCCATGGATAAAGGTGGTGGTTATAACCGCCTATGCATCCATTGACACTGCTGTTGAAGCTATGAAGCGTGGTGCTGTGGACTATATTGCCAAACCGTTTACACCTGCCCAACTTGAACTGATTACGGAACGACTTGCTGCAGTATGCGGAATGGAGCGGCGCATTGCATCACTTCAGGAGGATTTGACCAGATTCCATCCGGAAGCGAATTTCAATTCATCTTATCCTTCCATGCAGAGAGCGGTTGAGTTGGCTCGTCACGTTGCAACTTCAGAGGCAGTTGTGCTTTTAAGAGGACCAAGCGGGACCGGCAAAACTGTTCTTGCCCGTTCCATTCATCGTTGGAGTCACCGAGCGGAGAAACCTTTTGGAGTTATTTCATGCCCGTCTTTAAGTCCTGAACTGCTTGAAAGTGAGCTTTTCGGACATATCAAGGGGGCGTTCACCGGGGCTGTCAGAGATAATCCCGGCAGGGTTTATTCTTGTGAAGGAGGAACGTTATTTCTTGATGAAATAGGTGATCTTCCTCTTTCTCTTCAGTCCAAGCTTCTCCGTTTTATTCAGGAAAGGGAATATGAACGGGTCGGTGATCATCAGACACGGAAATCTGATGTGCGGATTATTGCCGCAACGAATACAGCATTAGAACAGGCTGTTCATGAAGGCCGTTTCCGGGAGGACCTTTTCTACAGGCTTAATGTCATTCAGATTGACTTGCCTCCCCTTGCGGGCAGACCTGATGATACTCTGCAACTTGCCCGGAATATGCTGCAATTTTTTGCCGCCCAGAACCATAAAAGCCTATCAGGATTTACAGACGAGTCTTTGGATGCCCTGAAAAACTATTCCTGGCCTGGCAATATCCGGGAATTACGCAATGCTATAGAGCGCGCCGCTATCTTATGCAAAACTGAAGTAATCGGCACTGAAGTTCTCCCTGAGACAATCCTTGCTTCAACCCATAAAGCAGCTCACGGCAATCCATTAACTCTTGACGAGCTTGAAGAGGCTCATATACGGACTATCTTAGCTTCCACAAAGTCGTTACAAGAAGCGGCCAAAGTTTTGGGTATTGATCAGGCAACGCTCTGGAGAAAACGAAAACAATACATGATTTAATTGTAATCCTTACACTGCTTCTCTTACGCTCCTTGTGGCCCTTTTCATTCAGCATTGCATAATGCAATCATCCTAACGGTATTTCCTTGATTTCTGCAAGGTATCTGTTCCTATCTCCCCTGTTAACCCTTGATTTATCTTAACCGGATCAATCGGCACGCTATTTGTAGAATAATTGCAAAAAGAGAATCAATATGATTGGCATACGTCAAAAACTTGTACTTGGATTCAGTGGCTTGCTCCTGATAGTTGCAGCAATGGGCTTGATGACTATCAGGCAGATTGATGCTCTTGGAGGAGCTATTGACGTTATTCTCAAACAGAACTATCGCAGTGTTATTGCATGTCAGGATATGACAGAGGCTCTTGAAAGAATCGACAGCGGTGTGCTTTTTACTTTTTCAGGCCACTATGATGAAGGTATACACACTATTCGGGAAAATGAACTGAATTTCCGTACTGCGCTCGGTATCGAACTTGGAAATATTACTCTACTCGGAGAAGGCCGGAAAGCTCAGCAGATAAGCTCACAGTTCACAGAATATATTGGAATTATCAAACAGGTTACTGATTCATCACTTTCTTTGTCGGAAAGACAGCACACTTATTTTTCGACTCTACTTCCAATTTTCCATCGTATCAAGCAACTCTCAAGGCAGGTTCTGGAAATGAACCAGTCTAACATGAATGATGCTAATAATAATGCGAGGTATATGGCGGCTTCAGCTCATAACACCATGCTTGCCGCAATATTTGCGAGCGCGGTAGTGGCATTGCTGTTCAGCTATCTGTCGCATCGATGGATACTCATGCCTATTAAAAAGCTGATTGTATCGGCTGAGGAAATCAGGAAGGGAAATCTTGAACTGGTGCTTGATACCGATTCAACAGATGAAATTGGAAAACTTTCAGAATCATTTAATGAAATGGCTGTAACCCTCCGCCAAATCCGAAAAAGGGACAGGGAAACACTTTTTCGAACCCGCAGGGCCACACAGGAGGTTTTCAAGGTGCTGCCTACACCAATAGCTGTGCTTGACCTGAATGGAAATGTGGAGGTATCGACGGAGAGCGCAAATCAATATTTCGGACTGAAACCCGGGGTTAATGCTCGTGATCTTGGTTATGAATGGCTGACTGTTTTGCTTCAGAAAGCTCTTCGACAAGGATCGGCTGCTGAATACAGGGAGTCTAACGGATTTATCCAGCACTTTATTGAGAATCGGGAATATTTTTTTCAGCCTATGGCAGTGCCCGTTACCGCGGGGATAGAAAGTGACGGGTTTGCAGGTACAGCACTGATTTTAAAGGATGTCACGCAGCTTCATGAACAGCTTGAACTGAAATGCAGTGTTATTTCCACGGTTTCGCATCAATTGAGAACTCCCTTAACCTCACTGAGGATGTCTCTTCATCTTTTGCTGGAGGAGCATGTTGGTTTACTGAATGAGCAACAGGAAGACCTGCTGCTTGCCGCAAGGGATGAAACAGAACGTCTTGTCCATATTCTTGATGACCTTCTTGACATCAACCGGATTGAATCAGGAAAAGCCCATCTGAGCTTTTCTCCTGTTTCTCCTTTCAGAGCAAGTATTGAAGGAAGTGAACCGTTTCTTGTTGCTGCTCGTGACAAGGGTGTTGCAATGATAAACGCTACTCCTGAAAGCTTGCCTGAAATTCTTGCTGATTCTGATAGTCTACAGCATGTTTATGCCAATCTCCTGTCGAATGCCTTGCGCTTTACCTCACCGGGAGGAAGAATAACACTCAGCGCTTCTGAAGATCAGGAGAACATCAGGTTTACTGTTGCTGATACAGGAGCCGGTATTTCATCGGAACATGTAGAACACCTTTTTGAACAGTTTTACAGGGTTCCGGGTCAGGAAGTGAAAAGCGGAATCGGGCTCGGACTTTCAATCGTCAAGGAAATCATAGAAGCTCACGGCGGTAAAGTTGGAGCTGAAAGCACTTCTGGAAAAGGTTCTGTTTTTTGGTTTACCATACCTGTCCGAAAAGATATTGCTGAAGATCAGTCAACAGTAATAAAAGGAGGATGACTTTCATGAACGTTTATCATTACATGTTTGTCGGCATACTCATTTTTCTCTTTCTGGCAGGCCTTGCCGGATTGGCAAGTATAATTTTTCATATCGGAGGTTAATATGGATTTCGTTGTCTTGATCACTTTTTTCGGCTGTATGGTTTATCTGGTCTATGCCATTGTCAACCCTGATAAATTTTAAACCAATTACGTCATGTTACTGCTATTTTTTTTAGTACTGATTGTTCCTGCTCTGCTGTCCTGGCCACTCGGGCTTGCCATGACTCGACTGATTGACCCGCCCGGGGGCTCTCTGTATGGTCGGTGGACTGAAGGAATATTACGTAAAACAGGAGGTGAGGCTGTTGTTGTAGAACAGGACTGGAAGCGATATCTCATTTCTATGATGACTTTCAACCTCGTGATGTTTGCCTTTGTGACAATCGTCCTTGCCCTGCAGCAGTGGATGCCGCTGAATCCCGATGGAAAAGGTCCGCTTGAAGCAAGCCTTATATTTAATACTGTGGCTTCGTTTGTAACAAATACTAACCTTCAACACTATTCCGGTGAAGTTGCCATGAGCTATTTCTCCCAGCTGTTCGGGTTGATGTGGCTTCAGTTTGTTTCGGCTGCTACAGGGATTGCTGCTCTTGCGGCCCTTGCCAGAGCGCTCAGCGGGAAAAAAACTGTTGGTAATTTTTACAGCGACCTGTTGCGGACGACATTTTTTGTTCTTCTACCACTTGCGCTCTTTTTTGCCATGCTTCTTCTTGCAGGTGGAGTTCCCATGACCATGGATGGTGCTGCGGTAGCCCATACCCTTGAACATGCAAACCAAACCATAGCTCGGGGACCGATTGCCGGCATGGAGGCAATTAAACAACTGGGTACCAACGGCGGTGGATGGTTTGGACCAAATTCAGCACATCCTTTCGAAAACCCTTCTTTCTTTACCAATATTCTTGAGTGCATGAGTATTGTACTTATCCCAATGGCGTCGGTATGGATGTTTGGACGCATAACGGGGCGTATGGGCGATGCTGTTGTGATTTTTTCTGTCATGATGGCACTGCTTGTTTTTAAAGCAGGTGCAGCGCTCTGGCTTGAAGGGGCTCCGGCAACGGCACTGTCAGGGCTACCCATCGAGACGGTATCGAATCTTGAGGGTAAGGAGCTGCGCTTTGGTCCGACAGCAGGTGCTCTCTGGGCGGCAGTAACAACAGCTACAAGTAATGGTTCAGTTAACTGCATGCACGATAGTCTTAACCCGCTCACAGGCCTTGTACCACTTGCCGGGATGTGGCTTAATGTTGTTTTTGGCGGTGTCGGAGTTGGACTGATCAATATGTTTATGTTTATCATTGTCGGTGTTTTTATATGCGGTATGATGGTTGGCCGTACACCGGAATATTTTGGGCGAAAGGTTGAAACCCCTGAAATGACGCTTGCCCTGCTTGCACTGCTGGTTCATCCTGCCCTGATTCTTGGCGGGACGGCACTTTTTGCAGCCACTCCTTTAGGCGCTGCAACTGTGGGAAATTCCGGAGCACACGGGTTTACAGAAATACTTTATGAGTTTTCATCAGCGGCGGCCAATAATGGTTCCGGCTTTGCGGGCCTCGGCAACAGCAGCATGCCCTGGAACATTGCTACCGGTATTGTGATGTTGCTGGCACGGTATATCCCGATCATTCTGCCTCTTGCTATTGCCGGTTCACTGGCCGCAAAGAAACCTGTTCCGGTAACAACTGGAACACTCCGCACCAACACCCTGCTTTTTGGGCTTATAATTCTTGGAAGTGTGGTTTTTATCGGGGCACTTCTTTTTCTGCCTGTAGCCGTTCTTGGCCCTGTAGCTGATCATCTTACTGCAACATTGCATTGAATCATGAGGTTTTCTAAGAATTAATAAATACATCGTGATGAAAACTAATCCCTTACCGAATATCTATGATCAGGCTAAATCTGAGCGCCGGCAGACAAGAACATCCTCAATTTTTGAAAGAAAGCTTGTTATGAGCGCTTTGAGCCGTTCATTAGTGATGCTTGATCCAAGGGCAATGGTAAAAAATCCAGTTATGTTTGTTACCGAAGCCGGAGCGGTGTTAACAACACTCATTACAATTTTAAATGCATTGTCCGGAGCACCGCACCAGATATATACGGTTTCAGTCATGGTCATACTCTGGCTTACCGTCATGTTCTCGAACTTTGCTGAAGCCCTTGCTGAAGCTCGGGGTAAAGCCCAGACGGACAGTCTTAAGCGGACACGACAGAATACAGTTGCCCGAAGGGTTAGGGAGGGCAAGGAAGAGACTGTAAGTTCTGATGAGCTCAGTGAAGGTGACCAGGTAATTGTGTTAACAGGTGAAACCATCCCAGGAGATGGAGAGGTTGTTAAGGGGGCTGCAATGGTTGATGAATCGGCGATTACCGGTGAATCTGCTCCTGTGGTCAGAGAGGCAGGTGGGGACCGGTCAGGAGTAGTCGGGGGAACAAGAGTACTTTCAGACCAGATCGTTGTACGTATTTCGGTATCGGCCGGCAACTCTTTTCTTGATAAGATGATTGCTCTTGTTGAAGGGGCTATTCGCCAGAAAACACCGAATGAACTTGCGCTGACTGTAACCCTTGCCGGCCTTACCCTTGCATTTTTACTGGTAACCGGAACATTGTGGCCTATCGGAAAATATTTTGGCATAACGCTTCCGGTACCGACTCTTGTTGCTCTGCTTGTCTGCCTTATTCCTACAACTATCGGTGCCTTGCTCTCCGCAATAGGGATTGCAGGGATGGACCGTGCACTTTCGGCGAATGTACTTGCAAAGAGCGGCAAAGCTGTAGAGCTTGCCGGGGATATTGATACTCTTTTGCTTGACAAGACAGGAACCATAACGATAGGTAACCGTCAGGCAACGGATTATTTCCCGCTGCCCGGTATCAGCAAAGAAAGACTTGCCACTGTGGCAATGAAGGCTTCATTCGGCGATCAGACACCTGAAGGAAAGTCCATTATCAGTCTTGCTGAAAAAACACTGGGCATAAAGGGAATTGAAGACGCTAATGGAACAGTCGTGCAGTTTTCTGCACAATCGCGAATGAGCGGCATTGATTTTCATGATGGTCGGAGCTTGCGCAAGGGGGCTCCTGATACCCTTATAAAGTATTGTAAAAATCTGGGCGGCGCTCTTTCCGATAACTTGCAGGGAATGGTTGATGACGTTGCCCGTAAAGGTATGACTCCTATTGCTGTTGCTGATGGCAAAGAACTTCTTGGTGTTATTGCCTTGTCTGACATTCTCAAGCCAGGCATCTCTGAACGATTTGTCCGGTTGCGTGCAATGGGCCTGCGTGTGGTTATGGTGACAGGTGATAACCCCCTGACTGCCAATGCTATAGCCCTTCAGGCAGGTGTTGATGATTATATCGCTGAAGCACGCCCTGAGGACAAGCTGGCGTATATCCGAAAGGAACAGCATGGGGGAAGACTGCTTGCCATGATGGGCGATGGCACCAATGATGCACCTGCACTTGCTCAGGCAGATATCGGCGTTGCTATGAACTCCGGTACTCAGGCAGCTAAAGAGGCCGGCAATATGGTCGATCTTGACAGTGATCCAACAAAACTGATTGAGATAATCGAGATTGGCAAACAACTGCTGATGACTCGCGGTGCACTGACAACGTTTTCTATTGCTAACGATGTCGCAAAGTATTTTGCCATTATTCCGGCAATGTTTGTGCTGGCAATACCAGGGCTTTCCGTGTTAAACATCATGCATCTGGCGACACCGGAGAGTGCAATTCTCTCTTCATTGATTTTTAATGCCATCATTATTCCCTTGCTGATACCTATTGCGATAAAGGGGGTCAAATACCGTCCGATGGGAGCTGATGCTACGTTACGCAAAAACCTGATCATCTATGGTCTCGGGGGAGTAATGGTGCCATTTGCAGGTATCAAGCTTATTGACATGCTTATCGCTTTAACCGGTCTTGTATAAACAAACGTTTTACTACCATGAAAACAACGTTATCATTGAGGGATCTCACTCGACAATGTGCGGTCTCATTACGTATACTTCCTGTTACTGTGTTTATATGCAGTGGGTTGTATACCGTTATCATTCTTCTTATCGCTCAGTTTGTTCCCTATACCTCTTCAGGTTCTCTTATCCGTTCTGAAACAGGAGAGATTATCGGCAGTGAGCTTATAGGCCAGCAATTCAAGCAACCGAAATATTTCTGGCCGCGTCCTTCGGCAGTTTCATGGAATGCTGCCAGTGCAGGTGGGAGCAATCTTTCACCTGCATCATCCGGAATGCGTCAGAAAACTGAAAAGCTGCTTGCTCCTTTTGCGCTGCAACGAGGTGACAAGGTTCCAGCTGATCTTGTTACAGCTTCAGGGAGCGGCCTTGATCCTCATATTTCTTTTGCCGCTGCAACATTTCAAGTTGCGAGAGTGGCTCAGACCCGAGGACTTTCTATCAATCAAGTTATGGCTGTTATCAATAATCCTGCAAGTGGAACTGTCACGATTCCATTATTGAACGAACCGCTGGTCAATGTGCTGCAGCTCAACCGCTCGCTTGACCGACTGCAGAAGTAGTTCAGCAAATTGAAGAGAATCAAAATAAACGCTATGGAAAGCAACAGGGCCGACAGTTTTTTGCGTCTCATCCAGCAGTCGCAACAGGGCAAACTCAAGATCTACGTCGGCTACTGTGCCGGTGTCGGCAAAACATGGCAGATGCTTCAGGAAGCAAGGCGCCTTAAGGATAATGGTATAGATGTTGTTGTTGGTCTTGTAGAGACTCATAAACGGAAAGAGACTGAAGCTCTTCTTTCAGGCCTTGACATCATTGCACGAAAAAGCCTGCATTACCGGGGTATTGAAATTACCGAAATGGATATTGATGCGATACTGCTGCGTCGTCCTTCTGTTGTGCTGGTCGACGAACTGGCCCATACCAATGTTCCGGGAAGCAGAAATTCCAAGCGCTACGAAGATGTTGAGGAAATTCTTGCTGCCGGCATTCATGTAATTTCGACCTTGAATATCCAGCATGTCGAAAGCCTTTATGAAACAGTAGAACATGCAACAGGTGTAAAGGTCAAGGAACGGTTACCTGATCGTATTCTTGGTTTGGCCGATCAGCTTGTCAATGTGGATATTACAACCGATGATTTGCGCCAGCGCCTGACGGAAGGAAAGATTTACGTCCCTGATCGTTCGGAGGCTGCCCTTTCGAATTTTTTCAAACCTGAAAACCTTGAGCAGCTTCGTGAGCTGACCCTTAGGGAACTTGCGGCAAAGCTGGATGCAAAACATCGGAACCAACTCCCGGATGAATCCGCTTATAATCCTGATCAACTTATGGTTTGCCTCAGTTCTACAACACAGAACTGTGAAGCCATTCTGAGATATGCATCGCGCATAGCAGGAAGACTCAATAGAAACTGGTATGCGGTCTATGTACAAACCCTCTCTGACAGCCCAACTACTATTGATGCACGAGTACAGCGCATGCTTTCAAATACTCTTGCTCTCGCTCAGCAGCTTGGGGCTACAGTATTTACCTATAAAGGTGACGATGTTGTCAAAACAATTCTTCAGTTTGCCAGAGAGTATCGAGTTGGACACATCATCATCGGCAATTCCGGACGAAAGCTTTCTTTCTGGCAACGAATTCTGGGAAGGCAGACTATTGTTGAGCGATTGATCGGTGAATGCCGAGGCATCAGTGTTATTGTACTTGATACCAGGGAAGAGGACGCGAAGAAGAGAAGAAAAGTCTCTGCACCAAACCTCAATAATCTCCTGTCCGGCATCAAGCCGCAAGATGCATGGAAAGAACCGATCAGGAATGCAAAGGTTGTGTTGTGGGAGAGCATTATTGAAATGGAAGAGGCTTTTCGTGAGCTGTTACATGAATGCTGCATTGCGGACCCGGATATTGATGAAACCAGCGCATTACGTGCTTTACTTGAAAGGGAAAAGCAAGGCGGGACTTTTATTGGAGAGGAAATAGCAATACCCCATGCGAGACTTGAAAATCTAAAAAAGCCTGTTATTGCTATCGGTATCAATAAAATTGGAATTTATGACAAGGAATCAAGCAATACCGCCCGTATAATGTTCCTGATGCTTTCACCTCTTTCAGATCCTAACAGCCATATCAGACTGCTTGGACTTATCAGTACATTAGTTTCTGAAATTCAGTGGCGCAATATGATTCTTCAAGCATCACATAAAAATGAAATTACTGCTCTTATCAAGGGAAAGGTAAAACAGTTACAGTGATGTACTCGTTTCTGCATCCTACAAAAAGATACCATCCAACAACAACCATTATCTCCTCAGAAATTCCTTCAAATTGAATAAAATCCATTGCAGATTTTGAAGGATTAATGAGTTGATAATTTGGCGTTTTGTGCGACGTTATAATAGCCACAATACCAATAAATTACAACGCTTATGTACGTTATGTTCAACTTTGCCAACCTGTTACGCATGACAGAGTGGGGTTGGTGATTTATCGCCAGATGATATTGGTGACCCTTATAAGGATTCGTGGTGACTGAGTCAGCAAAAATATAAATTGCAGCATGAAAGGTTTGAACGATTCTGACGTCAATACTATTAATAGCCTTTATACTGTAACTGAGTGTCTTCATCTAAATTTTTATAACCCTGGACGAACAATGAAAAAAAAGATCTTGCTGACTGCGGGAATTGCAGGAATGCTTTTCGGGATGCCGCTTGTGAATGCTCATGCGGGAATTGATGTACGAATCAGTACAGGACAGAGACCTTCATTTATTATTGATGCTCCACCGAGATTTATTTATCTGAGATCACAAGGTTTTTCAGTATCTGTGGAAAGCCCATATGATATCGTGTTCTATGGAAATAAATACTATCTCCATGATGATGGTCGCTGGTACAGTTCCCTTCATTATCGCGGACCATGGATACCTATCAAGAATAACCGTTTGCCGGCTAAATTGAGAAGATATCAATGGGATGATATCGGAAGGTATCGTGATATTGAGTACCGTAGACCTGATAACTTGAATAACAAGTATCAGCGTAATGACGAAAATCAGAGAAGGTTAATTGACCAGCGTTACGATTCTGACAGAAGGCCTGAACAGGGTCCTCCAAACATGCCCCCTGATAGAAGACCAAATCAAGGAACGCCTAATAACGGGCCGGATATGAGACCAAGTCATGAGACGCCTAACAAAGCACCTGATATGAGACCAAACCAGGGACCGCCTAGCAAAGCACCTGATATGAGGCCGAACCAGGGGCCACCTAGCAAA
>SZXZ01000101.1 GCA_005843835.1 Chlorobium sp. | reverse complement strand
CTATCAGGCTGCTGGGAATGACAAAAAAAACCCGATTTTATCAGGCAAGTTCTTCTGAGCTTTATGGACTTGTTCAGCAGGTTCCACAGAAGGAGACTACCCCGTTTTACCCAAGGAGCCCCTATGGGGTTGCCAAACTTTATGCTTACTGGATTACGGTCAATTACCGTGAGTCGTATGGGATATATGCATGCAATGGCATTCTGTTTAACCATGAAAGCCCGCTGAGAGGCGAGACTTTTGTTACCCGCAAGATTACCAGGGCTATGGCGCGAATAAAACTTGGTCTGCAGGATTGTCTTTACCTTGGCAATCTTGATGCGTTACGCGACTGGGGACACGCGAAGGATTATGTTGAAATGCAGTGGCTGATGCTCCAGCAGGAAAAAGCTGAGGATTTTGTGATAGCTTCAGGTGAGCAGCACAGTGTGCGGGAATTTGTTGATGCTGCGGCTCAGGAGGCTGATATTTCGATTACCTGGCAGGGTGAGGGTATTGATGAGAAGGGATACGATACGGAGGGCAACTGCATTGTTGCGGTTGATCACCGGTATTTTCGTCCTGCTGAGGTGGATACTTTGCTTGGTGATGCATCGAAGGCCAGAAAAAAACTTGGATGGATTCCGAAAATCAGCTTTTGCGATCTTGTGGCTGAGATGATGCGTGAAGATCTGAAAAGTGCCCGAAGGGATGAGCTGGTTAAAAAGCATGGTTTTAATACGTATGATTATAATGAATAGAAGTTCAGTTCTGAGGGCTGAGGGCTGAGGGGAGAAAGTTTTGGGGTAACATTCTACTTGCTGTTATGAATAAAGGGGAGAAGATTTTTGTTGCGGGGCATCGGGGGATGGTGGGTTCGGCCCTTGTGCGGTGCCTGGAGGCTCGGGGGTATGGGAATTTAGTAGTCAGAACCCGGGATGAGCTGGATCTTATGCGGCAGGGTGATGTGGAAAAATTTATTGTGGAGGAAAGGCCGGATTATATTTTTTTGGCTGCTGCGAGGGTTGGCGGTATTCATGCGAATAATACTTTTCGGGCTGATTTTATATATGAGAACCTTATTATTGAGGCCAATATTGTACATGCTGCATGGAAGTCGGGGGTGAACAGGCTGCTGTTTCTTGGGTCGAGCTGTATTTATCCGCGGGATTGTGCCCAGCCTATAAAGGAGGAGTATTTGCTGACGGGTCCGCTGGAACAGACGAATGAGCCTTATGCCTTGGCTAAAATTGCCGGTCTTAAACTTTGTGAGAGCTATAACCGACAGTATGGCACCAATTATGTATCGGTGATGCCAACCAACCTTTACGGGCCGAACGATAATTATAACCTGCTTGAGAGTCATGTTCTTCCTGCTCTGATAAGAAAAGCGCATGAAGCAAAAATTAGGGGAGACAGGCAGCTGACTGTATGGGGAACCGGAACTCCGAGGCGGGAATTTCTTTATGTGGAAGATATGGCTGAGGCTTGCGTTTTTTTGATGGAACAGGAAGTAACGGATGGGGTGTTTAATGTTGGTACGGGTTGCGATGTGACTATTGGAGAACTGGCTGAAACGGTTATAAGGGTCGTGGGGTTTGAGGGTTCAATTACTTTTGATACTTCGCGACCTGACGGCACGCCTCAAAAGTTGCTTGATGTCGGCAAAATGAGGGATCTTGGGTGGGTGGCAAAGACCGGTTTGTTTGAGGGAATTACTCGGGCTTATGAGGATTTTCTCAAGAGTCACCATAGCTAGACTTCAGTAACTTTTTACTCAACGCAATGAGAGCTTTATTATGTGGTATTTCGGGGCAGGATGGAGCGTATCTTGCTCGTCTGCTGCTCGAAAAAGGATATGAGGTTGTGGGCAGTTCGAGGGATGCCCAGATGAGCAGTTTCGGCAACCTTGTCCGATTGGGTATTAGGGACCAGGTGCGTGTTGAGTCTATGGCGCTTAATGATTTCAGGAGTGTGCTGCAGGTGGTGAGCCGGATTCAGCCGGATGAAATTTATAACCTTGCCGGGCAGAGTTCGGTTGCGTTGTCGTTTGAGCAACCGGTTGAAACACTTGAAAGTATTTTATCGGCCACCATTAACCTTATGGAGGCTATCCGGTTTTTGGACAGGCCTATCCGCCTCTATAATGCCGGGTCGGGGGAATGTTTCGGGGACACGTTGCGGGAATCGGCTTATGAAGATACTCCGTTCAGACCACGAAGCCCTTATGCTGTTGCGAAGGCTGCTGCATTCTGGCAGGTAGCCAATTATCGTGAAGCTTACGGGCTGTTTGCCTGCACGGGGATTCTCTTTAATCATGAATCGCCGTTACGCCCTGAGCGGTTTGTTACTCGAAAAATAATTGCTTCTGCTTGTCGTATTGCTGGCGGTAGCGGTGAACGGCTTCGGCTGGGCAATACCACGATTCAGCGTGACTGGGGATGGGCTCCGGAATATGTTGATGCGATGTGGCGGATGCTGCAACAGGAACGGGCGGAGGATTTTGTAATTGCGACCGGTAAAAGCCATGCTCTTGCTGAGTTTGCTGATCTTGCTTTTCAGTATTTTGGACTTAACTGGCAGAACCATACTGATATTGACCCTTTGATATTTCGACCGACTGATATTCCGTATGGTTGCGGAAATGCCGGAAAGGCACTCAACATGATTGGCTGGAAAGCTGAGACGGATATGCCGGGTGTTGTAAAAAAAATGATTGAAGCGCAGTTGGAAGGCTTCAAATAAGAACAGCTATGTTATGATGTATCCAAAAATTTCGATTATTACTCCTACCTATAACTCTTCTAAACATCTTAAAGCATGCATTTTGAGCGTAGCTCAACAGTCTTATGCCAATAAGGAGCACTTGATTGTTGATAATCTTTCGACTGACGGGACTCTTGAGATTATCAAAAAATATTCGGAACGGTACCCGCATATACGGTTTATTTCTGAAAAAGACAGTGGTATTTATGATGCCATGAACAAGGGTATCGGACTCAGTGAGAGTGAATGGCTCTATTTTTTGGGAAGTGATGACGTGATGTTTAGTGAACATGTGCTGACTGATATGCTTACGTGCCCTGAAGCTGAAAAGTCTGACGTGATGTATGGTAACGTACAGTGGGGGAAAAACGGGTATGATTATGATGGTGAATTTTCAAATTTCAAGCTTATTGAAAAAAACATCTGCCATCAGGCTATTTTTTTTCGAAAACGGGTATTTGAGCTTTTAGGAAAATTTGACACGACCTACCCGACTATGGCGGACTGGGCTTTTAATATCCGGTGGTTCGGGAATGACAGTATTAATCGGACCTACATAGATAAGGTTATAGCGGTATACGATCCTTATGGATATTCTGCTAAA
>SZXZ01000112.1 GCA_005843835.1 Chlorobium sp. | reverse complement strand
TGAGTGGCCTTTTGGGATAAGTGTCTACTGGTTGTCAGTATTTTACAAGTTCTTCTGCTTCAACCCAGTCCTCTACATCTGATCCGTGCTCTTTTCCTTTCGATTCCCAAAGATAATACGCAGCAAGTCTAACTTCTTCTTCCTGTTGTTCGGTTGCGGATACGGTTTCTTCGTAAAAATCCGGTGCCAACCCTTCAGCTTTGTTCGTTCCTTTTGCCATGATTGATCTCGTTAATTGGTTAATCAGCAAGTAATAAACACATAATTATAACACACATATCACATATAACTTTCCAACAATAAATGTTACAATTTTCTCTTGGCCATGGCAAGGGGGGCCGTGTGACGTCTCTGTAAACTTTTTTTTCTGTGCTGTCAATCATATGAAATCACCCGTAAGAGGAACAATACCTGGCATGATTCAAATGAAAGGTTTTGCCTGTACTCATACAGTTGATTCCTTGAAATCGTTACTCAACGATCATAGACTTCTTTCTGGCGTGATGAATAAAGAGTCAAATGTGCTTGATGATATCATCGAAAATCAGTAGCATTAAATGCAGTCCATACCAAGTTTTTTTTGTTCTAATTTTCTTATGAGAAAATCATGACTAAGAAAGTGACAACAGTAACCTTTGCTGACGTAATGGACAATTATGATGGCGCAGGCGACATTGATTGTTCAAAACAGGGATTAACCTCACTTGAAGGTTGTCCTGAAAAAGTCAGGGGTAATTTTAATTGTTCAGGAAATAAACTGACTTCGCTTGCGGGGTCTCCTAAAAAGATTAAAGGTGATTTCAATTGTTCTTCGAACAAACTTACCACATTGGAAGGTGGCCCGGAGGAAGTTAAAGGCGATTATGATTGTTCAAATAATCAATTGACCTCTCTGGGAGGTTGCCCGGTTTTTGTTATGGGTGATTTTTCCTGTGCCGGTAATTTGTTGACATCATTCAAAGAGGAGATATGTTCCGGTATTGGAACTCTGCTTGCAGGTTGTCCTGAGCTTGTAGAGGGAGATTTCAATTGTGCGAGAAACCAGTTGACAACACTTGAGGGCTCACCAAAGATTGTGGGTGGAGATTATGATTGTTCCTATAATCATCTCAACACGCTTTCAAATTCGCCGGACATCATTTTTGGAGATTTTTTCTGTCCCGGAAACCTGTTGCTGTCACTTGAAGGTGCACCTCGGGAAGTTTCCGGCAATTTTGACTGTTCAGGCAATCAGTTGACCTCTCTCAAGGGATCCCCTAAAAAGGTTAGAGGTAATTTTATCTGCTCCTGTAATCATCTAACCTCGCTTAAAGGCTCCCCACAGGAGGTCGATACATTCGATTGTTCCAACAATATGCTTGTGTCACTGAAAAAATCTCCTGAAAAAGTCAAGGGAAGTTTTGATTGTTCAATGAATCAGTTGGAGTCGCTTAAAGGAGCACCTGAAAAAGTTAAAGAACATTTCAACTGTTCAGGAAATCAGCTGACAACCTTGGATAGCGAGCTGAAAAAAATCGGTGGAGATTTTATTTGTACGGATAACGCACTCCCTTTTACCGAAGAAGAAGTCAGGGTGGCCAGAAATGTTAAGGGTAACGTTATAGCCTGACTGGTATCTCAGGGCGAGGCCAATAAAACAACAAGAGGCGGCATAACAGCCGCCTCTTGTTGTTTATGAAGTTAAAATAACCTTTAGAAAGTCACCTCTACACCTGCATTCCAGGATCTTGACAGTCCAAGAAAGACACCTGCATCATCAGCACTGTGATTCAGGTCAAATTTGGCATAGCTTGCATTGTCGACCGCTTCCTGAACATAAACGGTGTTAAAGAGGTTGAAGACATGTGCAAACAGACGGATTTCAGCTTTCTTGATCTCCAGTGGAAGGCGATATGATGCATGCAGGTCAAAAACGCTGTAATCAGGGATCTTCCAGCTTTGAGGGCGAGCTCCATTCTCAAGCGCTGTTCTTGTGAAAGGGTCCCAGGCTGAATAATGATCACGGTAATATTTCCAGACCAGCTGAACGGACAGTTTGCTGACAGGATAAACAGTTCCGGCAAGCACAAACTGTGTTTGAGGGGCATCGCCTACCTTCAACCCGTTGATATAGTATGTATAGGGTATCACATGTCCCGGTTTATCATTATAGGTGCCATTAACATCATTGGTATACATCCAGTTGCCAAATGAAGTCGCAGCATCAATCTTGACAAACTTTGCAGGTTGCCAGGCAGCTTCGAGTTCAAGTCCATAGTATCTGGAATTGAGTCCGTTTAGAAATACCTGTCCATCAGTGCCATCTGCGTTGGTGACATTTACAGTTTGAGCCTGATCTTTCCACTGCGTGTAATAGACATTTCCCTGAAGTTTGAGATCCTTGTCCGGAGAAGTGTAGACTGCTCCTGCTTCATACGAAGTGAACTTTTCATTTTTAGGATCGTTAACCAGTCGACCTGTGACATCATCAATGACATTGTCAAAAATCGGCACCTTTGCAACATACCCGATATTTGTGAAAAGGTTGATTTCACTGGTGACGTTATAGTTCACCCCTCCCTTGAACTGGTAGCCGGTCACGGGATCAGCTGTTATTACTCGTTCATTGCCATTTGCATCCTTAGTGAAATGGTCTGTGAACTGGTACTTGATCGTGGAAATCCCTGCTGTACCGTAACCTGTGAATGCACCGCTCTTGTACTCAGCCTGACCATAGGTGCCAAGCCAGTCGACATTATTGGTGTTGTAGTATGCAATCTTGTCTCCAAGACCTTTCTTGGACGTCGTTTGAAACTGGTTGTAGGTGTCGTTGTAATAGGTGCCGCCAAGCAGATCTCTGACTTCCTGGAAATGTTCGATTTCCGCTTTTCTGGCATCAATACCTGTCGAAAGCTTAAGGTTTTCCGATGCCTGGTAGTTCAGTTTCGACAATGCACCGAT
The DNA here is from genome assembly GCA_005843835.1 of Chlorobium sp. GTDB lineage: Bacteria > Bacteroidota > Chlorobiia > Chlorobiales > Chlorobiaceae > Chlorobium. Next base: position 48,273 of record SZXZ01000112.1, on the reverse strand, counting down.
AGTCCACTGGTTATTGACACTGTTACGCAAAATACCCAGTGAGCGTCCGTCAGCCTGAGCCTTATTGGCTGCTACTGTCGCATCCCAGTCATAACGCCATGGTAAAGGTGTGGAAGTTCCGGATACATTGTTTGCATTAAACTGTTTGATTGTACCCAGTATTCCTGACCCACCGCCTGTACCACCGGAATAGTAAACTGTCGAAAGGAGGTTGACCGATTCAGAGAGCTGTGAATACCAGTTCAGGTTCACAAGAGGCTTGTGGTAATAATTCTGGGCTTGATTGATATAATTTGCATCATACCGGTCATGGGTTGAACCATTCCAGTACTGCTGGCCCTGATAAGAGGAACTGACCGGTGACCAGTTCTGGTTGTAGGTACGTCCTCTTTCCTGATAGGATGCAAGTGCCGCAGGACTGTAGCCGTCAAGAGACTTTGCATACTGGCTGTCATACACTGCAATATTTTCCTTGTTATTGTTCTGGCCATGGCTCTGAGGAGCACCCATCGCATAAAACTCCAGCCTGTTATTTTTGTTGATGTTCCATGCTGCACCAAGGTAATATGCCGATGCATCGGTCCATGCGTGGTCAACAGCTCCGTCCCCTGTTTTGCGCACCACGGCGCCGGTTACAGCATACTTGCCATCAATAAGTCCCGAATTGGCGACAAGAGTGGTTTTTAAGAAGTTATCATTCCCGAACTCCTGTTTCAGGCTTACACCTGACTCCATAGCAGTAGGGTCGGTGATGATGTTCATGGTGCCTCCGATTGCGGGAACAGCAAGATTTACAGCACTAAGGCCTCTCTGCATCTGTATCGACGAGGTGATGTCACCAAGACCGTCCCAGTTCGACCAGTAGACCCAGCCGTTCTCCATGTCATTGATTGGTATACCGTTGATCATGATTCCCATGTGCCGCTGGTCAAAGCCGCGAACGTTAATACGGGCATCACCGGCACCGCCACCCTGCATGGTACTGTAGACACTTGGTGTTGTGTTCAGTACAAGAGGGATATCCTGAGACCCCAGCTGGCTTTTGATCTGCTGTTTAGAAATTGTTGATACAGCTACAGGAGTTTCGCGTTCCTTGGCCCTGTCAGCCAGAACCACAATTTGTGAGGCAAGAACATTCTCCTGAGAAAGCTGGAATTCAAGATAATTATGTTTTTTTGTCGTCACTTGAGCAGTTAACGATTCAGGACGATAACTGATATAGGAAGCCTTGAAATTCAGCGATCCTTCATCAGATACCACCAGCCTGAATTTACCATCAGCATCGGTTACCGCACCCTGTGTAGTACCCTGGACAACCACTGTGGCAGCAGGCAGGGGATCCCTTGTTTCCTTGTCGAAAACCCGACCTTCAATAATAATATTGGCAGCCAAAGCCTGACCGTTTCCTGACAGCGCAAGAAAAAGCGATATCGGTGCTACGGTTTTTAACATCTTGACCGTAAGTTTCATATCTGTTTTTTTAATGGTGAAAAGTGATAAAAGAGTCACTTGACTAATATATTTAGCGATGCGTTGCGGATGTGTTACCGGTGTATAACGGGATTGAAAACTTTGAATAAAACCATTATTTAAAACCATTAATTACAACCATATGACTGTCATGATACATGCTCGTTTAATGCACCATAATCTCTCTCCTTTGCGTTACCTGGAAAGGGATAGCGTACATCAATAAACACTCACTTAGTTCAGTCAAAGGAGGAAAAACAATGAAAAACAAAACGAAAGGCCTTATCACAGGAGTTGTTGCTCTCTCTATAATGATGCTCGTCTACTTCCCTTTATGCGGAGCACAGAAACCCTGTGTGGTCATGATTTCGCTTGACGGATTCAGAAGTGATTACCCTGAGATGGTTCACCTTGCCACTTTTGACAGTCTTGCCAAGGTTGGTGTAAGGGCTCAGTCACTCAAGCCTGCATTTCCCTCCATTACCTTTCCTAATCATTACACCATGGCAACCGGCCTCTATTCCGATCATCATGGAATTGTGGCAAACTCTTTCTATGATCCAACCTCAGCCCGACACTACAGCATCAGTGACCGTTCAGCAGTTGAAGACGCTGCTTTTTATGGTGGTGAACCGGTGTGGGTGACTGCAGAAAAGCAAGGTGTAAGGACGGCATCTTTTTTCTGGGTTGGCTCCGAGGCCCCGATCAGGGGCAGATATCCCACATACTGGAAAAAATATGATCAGAAGGTCCCTTTTTCTGCCCGTGTTGATACAGTTATAAGCTGGCTTTCCCTGCCGGTGGATAAACGTCCGCAACTTGTGATGATGTATTACCACGAACCAGATGCTTCAGGTCATCGATACGGCCCTGAAAGCAAGGAAATGAAAGAGTGTCTTGTTGATCTTGACCATAAGCTTTCGGAACTGACAGGCAAATTAAAAGGGCTTACCATATTTCCCGATATTAATTTTATTGTTGTCTCCGATCATGGGATGGAGGCTACCAGCCACAAGAGGTCAGTGAAACTTGGTGAATATCTTACCACGACATGGTTTTCACAAATCAAGGGTTCATCACCGGTTTTGATGTTTAAGGTAAAGGATAATAACAGGGAGAAAGCTTTTGCAGCGCTAAAGCATGTTCCGCACTGTCGTGTTTGGAAGTCGGACGAAATCCCCCCCGAGCTGCATTACGGAAAAAACCCGCGAACTCTCGACTTTGTCCTTCTTGCTGATAATGGATGGAGTGTCAAGCTGGGTGACGATGACCGGGTGTCTGAAGGTTCACATGGTTTTGATCCGGACCAGAGAAAGATGCACGCCATTTTTTATGCCGCAGGCCCCTCGTTTAAAAAAGGCTATGCAGCAAAAGAACTCAACACCTTAGATATCTATCCATTGGTTTGCCGACTCCTGCATATCAGGCCGGAAATCGTTGATGGAAAAATCGAAAAGGTGCTCGATATGCTGCAGTGAGTAGGAAAGTGATGTTCTTTTTATCCGTGGCTTGATGACAGTGGAGTGGTTTCCTGTGATGAAATCAAACATGAAAAAGTACCTGAACCCTGTTCTTTTTCAAGATGATGGTGAAGAAGCATAAGCAGTTGGTCAATTTCGTGAAGAAGGTTCCGGTGATTAAAGGCGAGTGCAACAAGAAACAAGGGAAATGAAATATGCTCTTTTCTTAGTTTTCTTAACACATTGGCCATTGCCTGGGTCATAAAGGGAAGGGCTCGGCTGACATGAACTGGAGTTTTTTTAAGTGCTTTTTCGGGGTCAGGATGTGCATAATCGCAACTGAAATAAAAATCTTCAGTGTCACTCCACTCTATAATAATTTTATAGGGTTTAACATTACTCATTGCCGGCTTGTATTAATAATTCTGGTAATTCACTCAATATCTATATACATATTAGATAGAATAAAATCCAGAGAGAAAATGTTACAGTATTGTGAAACATATTCACGAAAAAAATATGAAAATGTAACTGTTTACAATGATTGAAAAACCGGGATTTCTTTTTGCGACTCTTGTCGTACAAAAGACCTTGAATTCTCAGCGATAGTAGATGACTCAGTCTGAAGTTCTTCGTTGTCAGTATCAAATTTTTGCATCATATTCAGTAAAACCTGATACATTGAAGACTCCGAATCGTAGGTATATCCCCCCCCTAATCGTCCAACAATTTCCGCAGGACCAGCCACATTATAAACAATAGGAATGCATCCGGATAGAGTTGCTTCTAAAACTGTAATGCCAAAATGTTCAAAATTTTCAGGATGCAGGTCTTCGTTTTGGCCTAATCCTGCTGCGTGAACATAAAAAGCCGATTGTTGAAATAAATTATCCAGTTTTTTTCTGTCTACATTAGGAGCCACCTCAATATTCCATCCCTTCGCTTCTGTCGTAATTTTTTCAAAATACAAGGCATGAGGCATACTTTTTGTGTCTAGTCCTCCCGCAAGCACAAGTTTCCACCCCGTCATAGATGGATTATTGCTCATAATCTTTTTAAATACCTGTGCGATTATTAACTGATTCTTGCAGTGCCCTCCATTAAAAAAACGTCCGACAGAAAGTACATATTTCTGTTTCTTGCAAGTGTGATCATTTATTTTGTATTGAAGCATTCTTACAGGATAAAAGATGTCTCCCTTGACATGTTTTCCCCAAAATTTATAAGCCCATTTTTTAGTGTATTCGGAATTAAATAAAAAGAAATAAGATGTTACAAGGGCTTTTGATATTCTTCTGTGGGGAAAATTTACAATATATAACGATGTTTCTGCAAGACTGTTAAGGTTGGATTTATGACATGCATTAATGAAAATGTTAAAATGCTTCGTATGCGAAGTATCAAAATTATTGATAATTAATTTCCTGCATCTCGATAAATCAATTTGAAAGTGATTTTCTATTTCATTGACGTTGAAGTCAGTTTCAGCTATTAAATAAACGGTTCCTTTTTTTTCTAATGCTGATACAAATGAAAGTGCATGGCATTCCCCGCCACCTTTGAATTCCCATGAATCATTATATATGCCTATCACTTTTGATTTATCTGAGCCGGATGATCTGTCGACATCACAGTCAAAATCTATTATCTGCTTATTTTTTGAGTAACTGAGCGTTTTTTTTCTGAGTGCCTTGATCCTTTTATTGATTGAATTTCCCGTTTTTTGGATAATCCTCTTTATCTGCCAGTTCCATGTGATGATCATCCCGAAAAGATCACTTGAATTGATCACTGGTTCCTCTATAAGCGGTGTTGAAGGTAGCTCCAGGTCATGGGTTGCTCTATGGCATTCCTGCATGTTCGAACGTGCTCTTTTCTTGTATGTCAATTCTTAAGCAGATTATTAAATGAAAACAAAAGTGAACAGCATCCCTTTTTGCTGTAACACATGGTAAAAGGAATGTCGGCATCATGGAATTTAACACGTCCTCCGCTTTCCTGTAACAAATAATAAAAAATAAGCTCTTTGTTTGTAAGCATTTCCAGATATGAACCAAGAGAAAAAGTGTGTTTTTTTACATATTATTTCGATAATGTTTATACTTTCTTATATTTTTTTGAAAATTAACCCCCTGATTTTTCACTGTTTTGACGGTGTTACGTTATAAAATATAAATACATGCCTATATACGGTACTTATGAAAACGAAGCCATGAGGTTTCGTGAGGAGATAAAGAAGAAATTCAAAACTCAGATTGCTCTCTGCAAGGCCATTGGAGCCAAAGACGGGTCCTATGTTACAGGTTATGTGACTGGAAAAAATCGTATAGGCAATATTCTCCGTGAAAAGCTTGAAGCAGTCGGCATAGACGTTAATTATATCCTTTACGGCAAAAAAAAGCCGGATGTAGAGGGAGCTACCTCCGGTTCCAGTAAAGAGGTAAGTACCATGCTTTTCGAATGCACAGAATTGATCTTTCAGTTGCAGAATACAGTTATCGACATGAGCAGAGAGCTCGTCGAGGTAAATCAGCTCCTGGACTCCATAAGAAAAAACTTGAATCAATAATTGCCCAATAGTCCCGGCAAGGTCACTGCTTGAAAGGATAGAATGATGATATCCTGAGAGTTGTCTTACAAACAGGATGGTTAACGGTCTGTTTTATTTTCAATGATTATCAGTGCGAGCAGAAGAACTGATATCCCGGCTTTTTATGGCGATTGGCTTGTTAATCGGTTGCAGGCCGGGGAGGTACTGGTACGGAACCCCATGCAGCCGAAGCAGGTAAGCAGGATTATACTATCACCCGAAGGAGTTGATGCTCTTGTATTCTGGACCAAAAATCCCGAAAATTTCCTATCACGCTTACCGGAAATTGATTCCCTGGGGTATTCCTACTATTTCCTCTTTACCCTGACACCCTATGATGCAGTACTCGAACCAGGTGTGGGAGATAAAAGAATAATCATTGATGTTTTCAAGCGACTTTCACGCCTTATAGGGAGAGAAAAAGTGGTCTGGCGGTATGATCCCGTAATCTTGACCGATGTTTACACCCCCGCCTGGCACACTGCTTCTTTTCACCGGCTTGCCGAAAAACTTTCCGGGTATACCGAACGCTGTATCATCAGTTTTTTTGATGATTACCGCAAGGTCCGAAGCAGGATGCGCCAAATTCACCATACAATACCTGATCAGGTAGTCATGGGTGAAATAGCAGAAAAGTTTGCGGGTATCGCCGAACGTAATGGTATGGCACTCTGCACCTGCAGCCAGGATATAGATCTTTCTCATTATGGAATCACGCACAGCCGATGTGTCGATAGTAATCTTGTCGGACTCATCAGCGGCCGCAAAATGCCGGGACCAAAAAAAGACAGCAGGCAACGCCAGGCATGCGGGTGTGTAGAAAGCAGGGATATCGGCAGTTATAACACCTGTTCACAAGGTTGCCTCTATTGTTACGCTGTATCCAGTCAGGCAAAAGCATGTTCCGCTCTCGCAAATTTTAATCCTGACACACCCTTTCTTTGTTAACTCTCTCACTTTGGTCTCAACGCTTCCACAGGGTCAAGATTCGCCGCTTTCCAGGCAGGGAAAAGCCCGAATGACATGCCGATTACAGAACAGACAACCATTGAAACGGTTATCCAGAGCAGGGGAAATATAGGTGGCAGGTTGAAATTCAACGCAACTAAGTTACCTGCTGCAACACCAATCATTATTCCTAACAGTCCGCCTGCCAGAGAAAGAAAGAGCGCTTCAAAAAGAAACTGGTTAAGGATGCTTCTTCTTGGGGCCCCTATTGATTTTCTGATACCAATCTCTCTGGTTCTTTCTGTCACGCTGACCAGCATAATGTTCATGATGCCTACTCCTGCAGTCAAGAGAGCCATAAAACTGATAATGAATGCACCGGTACTGATAGCCCGTTGAATGTCTCTGAACGAGTCTATGAGAGATTCATTGGTTCTGATTTCGAAATCGTTTATATCCTTGACAGTCAATCCTCTGGCAAGTCTCATTGCACCGATAGCCCTGTCAATAGTATGCGGGTAGTCTTTTCGGGAAAGCGCTTCAACAGTTATCGAGAGGCTGCTTTTTTCGTTAATATGATCCAGGTATCGGGTAATGGGAATCAGTACAAAATTATCCTGGCTCTGTCCGAAGGCGGCACCTTTTTTTTCAAAGACTCCCGTAACGGTATATACCTCTCCGTTCACTTTAATCAGTTCGTTCTGCGGGTTTTCACCCGTAGGAAAAAGCGTTGCTGCAAGTTCACTGCCAAGCACTGCGCTGTTTCTTGCAGACTTTATATCGTTTTCAGAAAGATTGCGACCCGTTACAATAACGTATCCATTCGATGCGGAAAAGTTTTCATCACCACCGGTCAGGATGACATCGGGATTAGTCGTACGGTTAGAATATTTTGCCTGATTTGCCTGGCTGGAAATGGTGAACCCGACATTTCTGGCATATCCTTCCATGCCTTTTTTGAACAGGATAGCCTGCTGATAGGTAATATCCTTTCTGTTCGCATAGACGTTTCTTTTGTGCCCGCTGCCGAACACGGTGGCAGGGTTCTTCTGAATCTGAAACGTATTCGCGCCCAGACTTGTCAAGCCGGATTCAACGCTTTTATCGATAGCATCAAGCGCAGTCATGACTGCAATAATAGAAAAAACTCCCACAGCGACTCCCATGATGGTCAGCCATGATCGAAGCTTGTTGACGGTCAAAGAGTAAACCGCCTGAGTAATAGTTTCACGAATCAGCATAAACACTCCTATTCATAACGCAACGAATCAGCCGGGTCGAGTTTTGACGCCGTTACTGCCGGAGCAAGGCCTGAGATAATACCGGTAATCACCGAAACAGCAAGACTCGCCAGTACCAGATCAAGTGAAAACTGAATCGGAAAATCAGGCACAATTTTTTCGATACCGAGAGTAATGAGAAGGGCAGTAACAAGCCCTATAAATCCCCCGATAAGACAAATCATCACCGACTCAATAAGAAACTGAAGAAGAATCGTCTTCCGTCTTGCACCAAGAGCTTTGCGAAGTCCGATTTCCCTTGTTCGCTCCTTGACGCTCACAAAAGTGATGTTCATGATTCCTATAGCGCCAACAAACAGCGACATGCCGGTAATAAAGATTCCAGCAATCGCTATGCCGTTTTTTATAGGGTCAAGCTGGCTCTTGAAGGCTTTCTGTTCATTGATAGAAAAGTCTTCCTCCTTTCCTGCCGGCAGCCTGCGGATTCTTCTCATCAGTCCAAGCAGCTCCTCTTTAGACTCTTCAATATGTGTCTGGTTTTTTATTTTTACCCGTATGGTTGTAAACATATTTTTACCGTAGGCCTTTTGAAAGGCACCCAGCGGCATGATAATCTGGTTGTCAAAACTGAAAAGCCCGAGAAACTTTCCCTGTTTTCTGAAAATCCCGATAATGCGGTATGTTCGATTTTTCAGCTGGATTGATTTATCAAGAGCCTGCTCATTTGGAAAAAGTCCAGTGGCAATATCGTCACCGATAACGCATACCATAGCACTCCCGGCAGATTCCGAAGCTGTGAAAAAACGGCCCGCCGAAAGCCCTCCCGCTGCTGTCTGCAGATAATCATGATTGGTACCGAGTGAAAAAACCTGCTCAAGGATTCTGTCCCTGTATTTAGCCGATGCCTGATAGGTAGACATTTGCGGAACACTCAAGAGAAGTTCCGAGCGTGGATTATCGGCAATAATCCGGTTAATCTGGTCGGCATATTCGGGCTTCAGATCCGGACGGTTCCGGTAACGCCACCATTGCCCCATAGTGGTCCACGATGATTTCTGGACATAGATAACGTCATAGCCAAGCATGGCAAGGCTTTTGTCGAATCCCCGGTCAATGCCATTAATAGCAGTGCCCATCATGGTTATGGCAACAATACCGATTATGACTCCAAGCGCAGTAAGAAAAGAACGGATTTTATTAGCCCTGATCTGGAAAACAGCCATTTTAAGGCTTTCTGCCGTTTCATAACGAAACTGTCGATAGGTCAGGGTCATTGCCTGGAATCGCTTTCAATTTTTCCATCCCGGAGACGGATGACCCGCCGCGTGTATCGGGCAATATCCTCTTCATGGGTTATCAGAATAATAGTGTTGCCCGCATCAGAAAGAGCTCCGAAAATATCCATGATATCATGACTGGTAGCGGTATCAAGGTTTCCTGTCGGTTCATCGGCAAGAATAATCGAAGGCTTGTTTATCAAGGCTCTTGCAATCGCTACCCTTTGAATCTGACCTCCTGAGAGTTCAGCAGGTTTATGCGTAATCCGGTCTCCCAGCCCAACTTTTACAAGTGCATCTGCAGCACGCTGTTCGCGCTCTTCAGGAGGTACACCAGCATATATCAAGGGGAGTTCTACATTGCGAAGGCAGTTAAGTCGGGGAAGCAGATTAAAAGTTTGAAATACAAAACCTATTTCCCTGTTCCTGATTCTGGCCAGTTCATCGTCATCCATTTCAGCAACATGCTGCCCATTCAGTTCATAAACACCGGAAGTCGGTGTATCAAGACAGCCTATAATATTCATGAGTGTCGACTTTCCGCTGCCGGAAGGCCCCATGATAGCCGCATAGTCGTTTCGCTTGAAATCAAGGTTAATCGAGTCAAGCGCACGTACAGTCTGGTCCCCCATGGTATAGAATTTACAGAGTGCCCGCATGATGATTACAGCTGAAGTCTCCATAAGGGTGCTATCGTTGCTGCTGTTTAACAAGGCATCCTTCTTTGAGCTGGCTGGTAATGGCAGAGTAACTTCCTGAAACAACTTCTTCTCCTTTTCTGAGTCCCTCGGTGACAATGATATGGGTATTGTCTGTTGTTCCGGTTTTAACCGGTCGGAACGATGCTTTGCCAGCTTTAACCACAAATACTCCTTGTTGACTATCGGTGGTCTTGTTTTTTTGTGCAATCGTAACAGGGGGTTTATCAGATTTTTCGATCTCAGCCATTCCGGCAGTGCTTCTCATTGTAACGCTTTGAATGGGCACAACAAGAGCATTTTTTACCCGTTGAGATTCAATATCTGCAGTTGCACTCATCCCTGGTTTAAGCAGACGGTCATGATTGAAAATGTGAATCTTTACAGAAAAATTAGTGACTTCCTCCTGAGTTCCGGTAGCCTTGGAGATAGCTGAATTAGATATTTCATGGACAATCCCCTTGAACGTACGATCCCCGAAAGCATCCACTTTTATAGAAACCGGATTACCGGGTTTAACATTGATAATATCGTTTTCATTGCATTCAACTTTAACCTGCATGCTGTCAAGGTTAGCCAGCCTTAAAACCTCCGTGCCGGGGAACTGGCCTGTACCGACAACTCGTTCGCCAAGCTTGTTGTTAAGTACTATGATTGAACCGCTGATCGGCGCCCGGACTACGGTTTTTTTCAACCTGTCCTGATTCTGGTCAAGCAGGCTTTTGTTCTGTTCAATGGTATGACGCGAGGCCAGGTAAATTGCCTTTGCGGCTTCTGCATTGGTTTTTGAGGCCAGGTAATCAGTTTCAGAAATCAGTTTTTCCTTGTACAGAAGCGAAGCTTTTCGGTAATCATCTTCTGCCTTAAGTTTTCGGGACTGTGATTCAAGGCTTTGTGATTTTGCAGAGTTAAGCTGAGCAAGGCTCTGTTCTACCTGATTGATATAAAGGTCGGGCTGAATTTTAAGTAAGAGATCTCCGCTTTTTACGCTTTGGCCGTCCTTGATGGGCAACTCAATAATTTCACCGGAGACATCCGGTGAAATTGCCACAACAATTTCCGGCTCAATTTTACCTGTTGCCGTAACAACATGAACAACCTCTTTTACAGAAACTTTTTCTGTTGTTACCTCAACAGGCTTTTCCTGAAGGCTTATAACAACAAATATTGCGATTCCGGAGAGCAGCACTGCCGCAAGGGTAATCCATAATTTTTTTTGCTTCAGCAGGGATTTTTGTTTGATCATCGGATGGTATACTGGATTCTGGTAGTTATGGTACAGGTATGATACCTGTTGTGAAATCAAGAACGCTCTTCTGTAGTGCCAGATTATACGTTGCCTGTGAAAGATTTGAACGAGCATTGAAGAGAGATGCCCGCGCGGTGCTGAGTTCAACAAAACCAGCAGCTCCAAGCTCATATTTTCTTTTGATGTCACTAAAGGCTGAACTGGAAGCCGTAAGGTTGACCTTGGCGTTTTCGATCTGCATTACCGCAGAAGCATAATCTTGTGCTGCCTGCTGAAGATCTATCACAATATTGTTCTTCAGATCTTCGTAATCGAACTTTTGGTTGATATGGTTGATTTTTGCTGATTCAACAGCATATCGTGTTTGAAATCCATCAAAAATCGACCAGTTGAGACTCAATCCCACCGAATACCCGATTGAATTTCTAAGCTGATCCGACAGTGGGGGATAGGAGTATTCTGCAACTGATTCTCCAAGTGTCTGGCGCAGGTAGTCCGTTCCTCCTGTGCTGGCATTGACATTCAGGTCAAGATGCGGATACCATGTTGACCTCGCTTGCGTTATCTGCCATTGTGCAGCCTTGGTTTCAAGTGCCTTGCTTTTCAGGTCACTACGCTTCTCAAGGGCAACATTGACCAGATTGTTTATGTCGGGTGTCGACTCGAGAGGTTCAATCCGTTCGTTTGGAGCAGGCTCGAGAGTAATTTTTGTTAAAGGATCAATGTGCAACCGGCGAAGCAGTTCAAGTAAGCTTTTCTGAAAACGGGTTTCCGCTTGAATAACCGAAAGTCTGCTTTCGGCGACAGCAGCCTGTTGCTGATATCGATCAGTCATGGATTTCAGGCCGATCTGAAACTGACGGTCTGTAAGGGTCAGATGATCCTTGACAGAAAGCAGGTTTTCGCGGGCAGATTCAAGGAGTTCACGGTTCAGAAGTACCTGGTAATAATACTGGGTAACATCATAGGTTATTGTTTGAAGTGCCCGGGAAAGATTGAAATCGGCCGCGTCTTTTTTATCGAGCGCAGCTTGCAGTGAGGCATAGTCACTGAACCCGTTAAAAAGATTCAGGGACGATGTCAGGGTCATGGTAACCGATTCGCTTTCCGATTTTATTTTGAATGGAGGCGTGTTAAGGTAATATTGTGTATAGCTTTGGCTAAGCGAATATGGTGTAAAGCTGGTTGAAAAAGAAACCTTTGGAAGAAAATTCCCGTAACTTTTCAGCACATCAGCACCCTGAAGCTTCAAGGCGTAATTTGCCTTTTTGGCTGAAGTTGCGTTTTGCAAGGCAATCTCAATGCAGCTAGCAAGAGAAAGCTTTCGTTCAACCACTTCGGCGCCAGAACAGGATGAAGGGTGCGCAAAAAAAAGCGCGGATATACAGAGAATCAAAAAAAGCCTGGAAACCAAAATACTATGCCAAACCGTTTAAAATGTTCATCATTGCAAAGTGAAAGTGTCATAATATAGCGACTTCTTTACACTAAGACAGTCTAAATAGTTTCAGTCAATAAAGATTGCTAAAGATGCCCACGGCTTACAGACGGTTCAGGAGTGAATCGATCTCATCTTTGTAGTGCTCGGCATTTTGAGGTTTGAGCTGTATGAGAACCGTATAGATTTTTATAGCTTTTTTGTAGGCACCCTGTTCTGTAAACAGGCAGGCAAGGCTTTCAGTGGGGACGGCAATAGCAGTATCATCAGAAAAAGGTTGTTTTTGCTCATGAATTGAGGTCGGATCAGAGCTTTCTGATGTTTGCACCGGACTGAATTTCATAAGTGCGGCTGTGATTTTTTCAAGTTCGTCACAGACAGGGTCAAAAATCGAGGCGGCACTAAGAGACATTTCTCCATCACCTGATACCTGTATGTCAACAAGTTCCTTCCAAGCAACTTGGTTCGCCGGTGCGATTGCGCAGCATTTACGTAAATATTCAACTGCAAGGGAAGGATTTTTTATCCCCCGTAGAGCCTTTGCAAACAACAGGTTAAAAAGATACGAGTCCGAAAAATGTTCCGAAAAAAGGTTGAGCTTGTCGAGTCCGGACTGGAATCTGCCCCTGGACAAATCCAGAGAAACTTCCGCAAAAAAAAGGTGCGGTTTTCTGATAATATCAGCAAAGTCTCCTCGGCTTATGTCAGGGGAATTACTCTTCATGATTTTGTTCCACCGGTATTCTCTCTCGTTTCTTTTTCAAGTGCCAGCGTAACGAGACGCCCGGTCAGATCCCGAAAACACGTACCGCTTGCCTCCATGAGTCTCGGATACATGCTGATATCAGTAAACCCCGGGATAGTATTGACTTCGTTCAGTACAACGGCTCCGGAATGTTCATCAACAAAAAAATCGATTCTCGACATCCCCTCGCATCCAAGAGCTTTGTATACCTTGAGCGCGTCAAGTTGAACCTTTTTTTGAAGTTCTTCCGAAATGCGGGCAGGTATAAAAAGTTTTGCCGACCCGTGAATGTATTTGTCCTGATAATCATAAAAGTCCCCACCCGGTTCAATTTCGCCGCATACTGATACTTGCGGGTCCTCATTTCCGAGTATTGCAACTTCTATTTCTCTTCCTGTAATTGCCTTTTCAACAAGTACTTTCGAGTCAAGAGAGCAGGCACAGGTAAGTGCGGGAACAAGCTCATCAGCCTGGTGGACTTTCGATATTCCTATCGAAGAACCAAGATTTGCGGGTTTTATAAAAAAAGGAAATACAAACTGTTCTTCAATCAGGGCGTGAACCGTTTCAGGGCTTTTATGGTAATCACTGCTTAACAGTGTTATTGAGGGTGCAACACTCAGGCCGGCATCAATGGCGCACAATTTAGTGAGAGCTTTATCCATAGTGACAGCCGAAGCCTGAACCCCGCATCCTGTATACGGAATGCTGCAGGTATCAAGAAAGCCCTGAATGCGGCCATCTTCACCGAAGGTGCCGTGAAGCGCAAGAAAAGCAACCTCAATACCGGAAGCCCTGAAGTCATAGTCAAAAGGCTTTTGTGCGGCTTTTTGAACCATGTTTTTTAGCGTTGAGGATACAGCCTCAAGCGACGAAGCTCTCAGAAGAGCCGCAAGATCAAGGTTAAGAATATCTTGCGCTATACCCTCACAAAGCCAGCTCCCGTCATGGGTGATATAGATCGGTATAACTCTATACTGTTCAGTGTTGATATTCGCCGCTATTGATTGAGCAGAGATGATCGATATTTCATGTTCAGTTGAGCGGCCTCCAAAAATGAGCGCAACATTAATAAATTGCATGAGTGCTGTAATGACGGTTGACGATTATAAGCGGTATTTAATGAAAAAAGTGTTGATGTTCCACAGCGATACAGCGGTTTTCTACAACAAAAAGGCCGGCATTTTCAGCCTTTACTGCGGCGTCTCTGTTTGTTATCCCACTCTGCATCCAAATGCACGTTGCGCCGATCTCTATGGCATCGTCTACAACGGGTGGCAGATCTTCTGATTTTCGGAAAATAGTGACAATGTCAATATTTGTGCGGACCTCAGCTGGCAGAGAGAAAAGCGATGGGTAGCAGGGGAGTCCTAAAACCATTGCAATGCCTGGGTTCACCGGAAAAATATAGAATCCCTGTTGCAACAGATATCGGGCGACCATATTGCTTGACCGATCGGGTTTAGCCGATAAACCAACAATCGCAATATTGCGGCTTGTGGAAAGAATGTCTTTTATCCGGGACGAGTCCATAAACTGCTTGCAGCGATTATAATTCTTTGATTTTTTCGCAAAATACCCGTATCGCAGGACACTAACAATCGAACCGGGCAAAATAAATCAGAAAACGCCTTTTCTCTTGTAAAGGATTTTCATCCATAGGGATTTCGGCTCTCTCTTACTCTCTTTTTGTTCCAATATCCTTTTCAGCTATCTTAACGTTTATTCAATTCCTGTTTTCAGATATTTTATAAGGATTTGAGCCGTGAATGCTCTTTTTTCCAGAGTCTATTGTGTTGATACCGGTTCACATACCGGCGAAGAAAATATGGAGTTCGACCGCCAGCTGATGTCGGCGTTCCTTGATGGTCGATTTCAGGAGCATTATGGTCACCAAAGTTGTCTGTGGCGCTTTTATTCCTGGCAGCCTTATGCAATTACGTTAGGATACAATCAGGACGCTTCAAGTATTGATATCTTGAAATGCCAGCGGGATGGTGTAGATGTAGTCAGAAGACCGACAGGAGGCAGGGCGGTTTTTCATGCAGACGAGTTTACCTACAGTTTTTTT
Organism: Chlorobium sp.; assembly: GCA_005843835.1. Taxonomy (GTDB): domain Bacteria; phylum Bacteroidota; class Chlorobiia; order Chlorobiales; family Chlorobiaceae; genus Chlorobium. The sequence goes on along the minus strand of SZXZ01000112.1, from coordinate 33,086 downwards.
TCTGATTCTTCAGCACCTAATGCTGAGCAATACAGAATGGTGCATGAAGTCATTCAGCTTGCACTTGAAGGTATGGGCATTCATGCAGAATTCTGCCGTTCTACGCTTCAGAGTTTTGAGGGAGCGCCTGCAGCAGGCTCGGTTATCTGTTTTACTGCTTCAGCGAAGTATGAGCTGCAGGTCGAAGGCCGTAAGCTGGTTGGTTCGGCACAGCGCAAGACCAGAAATGTCCTTCTGCAGCATGGTTCACTTCCACTTTCCGGACGCCATAAGGATCTTTGTCAATATATTACATATTCAGAAAACGATACTTTTGAGGAAACAAGGGATACTATGGAAAGAAAAACCATCTCCCTTGATGAAATTCTGGGATACAAGGCCGAATATGACCAACTGACAGAACTGATGCAAAGTGCTGCAGAAAAACTTCAGGGTGTTGAAGTTTTCAGACTTCAGCCCTCAGCATTGTCGGATATACTTGAAGGACATGAACATTTATACTCTTAAGTGGAACATACTATGAATAGAAGTGCTCTGCAGAAAGCAGCCCATGTAACTACCAGAAGGCTTCTGGACATGAAGCAGGTTGGTGAAAAAATATCAGTACTGACAGCATACGACTACACCATGGCAAGGATACTTGACCGTGCCGGGGTTGATGTTATTCTTGTCGGTGACTCCGCCAGCAACGTTTTTGCTGGTCACAGTACTACGTTGCCAATCACGATCGATGAAATGATATATCATGCGAAAGCCGTTGTAAGAGGTGTTCAGGAAGAGAGCAACAGGGCTATGGTTGTCATCGATATGCCATTCATGAGTTATCAGCTTTCAAGTGAGGAAGCCCTTCGCAATGCAGGAAGGATGATGAAAGAAAATGAGTGTGATGCCGTAAAGCTTGAAGGAGGCAGAGTAATTGCTGATACCGTCAAAAGGATCACCGATGTCGGCATACCGGTTATGGGTCACCTCGGTCTCATGCCGCAGTCGATCTACAAGTATGGGAGTTACAAAGTCAGGGCACAGGAGGGTATGGAGGCCGAAGAGCTCTTTGAAGATGCCAAAATTCTAGAAGAGTCAGGAGCGTTTGCAATTGTTCTCGAAAAAATACCGTCTTCACTTGCAGCCCGGGTCACCCGCTCACTCACCATTCCTACCATTGGTATCGGTGCCGGTGTTGAATGTGATGGCCAGGTACTTGTAATCAACGACATTCTCGGTTTAAACCGAGAGTTTCATCCCCGCTTTGTTCGACAGTACGTCGATTTAAACACAATTATAGGGGACGCTGTCAAGCAATATGTGCATGATGTCAGGGAAAAGGATTTTCCTGCACCCGATGAAAGTTATTGAGTGCGCCTCTCATTTCTTTTCCTGTTTAATAACTTCCTGAAAGATTGTACTTTTCAAGGTTAAATTCCAGAATGACATTCATCTGGTATATAAGTCATAACTTTTTTTCTCTTATGAATATTTTCTATAATGGATGATGCAGGTAATAAAAGGACTCAGAAACGCTATCCTCCTTTTCTGAAAAACAGTTCGCAGGATCGACCCCAGATATTTTCGTTCGTATCGCGTTCATTCGTTCCCTCCGTTTTTACCGTCATGAATATGGTCTCTGGCTATATCGCTATTGTCATGGCCGGTGAGGGAAGTTTTATAGCAGCATGCTGGTTTATTATTCTTGCGGCATTTTTTGATACCCTTGATGGGTTTGTGGCCAGGATGACAAATGGTATATCCGATTTCGGCTTTGAACTTGATTCACTTTCAGATCTTGTCTCCTTCGGGGCAGCTCCGGCATATCTTGTCTACAAATTTGGCCTCGAAGGCTTACCCGGTATTACAGGTATTTTTGTCAGCTCTCTGCTTATGATCGGTAGCGGGCTCAGGCTTGCGCGGTTTAATATCAGTATGATCGGATACAAAAAAGAGTCGTTTTCCGGCCTTCCGACTCCGGCCCAGGCATTAACCATTGCCGGTTTTATTCTCTGGATGAGTGTTGACCCCTTTGTGCCTGTAAAATTGATGCAGACTATTCTCGCATGGCTTTCAACCGGACTTGCCATTCTTATGGTAAGCAAGGTGAATTATGATGCCCTGCCCAAGCCGACGGCCGAGTCATTCCGCCAGAAACCCCTGCAGATGTCTCTGTATATTGTTGCCATGTTCTGTGTTCTACTCTTTCATGCCAAGGCTTTTTTTCTTGCCATGTTATTGTATATTCTGCTCGGAATTGTAAGATCTTTCACCCTGTTGTGTCGTCAGTGGCAACTTTGATTTTTTTCCCATTCAACTTATACGAGTGATAATGCCATATACTGCAAAAATTAAGGTTACCCTGAGGCAGTCTATCCTTGACGTTCAAGGCAAAGCCGTAGAGCATGCTTTGAAGAATCTTGGATACGGTACTGTTGAGTCTGCCAGAATTGGTAAATATATCGAGGTGACAATCAATGAACAGGATAAACTGAGCGCTGAACGCATTGCCAATGAGATCAGTCAGAAACTGTTATCGAATCCGGTTATGGAAAATTATTCCTTTGAGCTGGAGCAAGTCAATTAAATAGTACTCAACTATGGCTGATGTAATTGTAGGTGTCGTTGTATTTCCAGGTTCTAATTGTGATCATGATACTGAATATGCTGTTGCTTCATTTGAAGGCGTAAAGCCAGTTATGCTCTGGCATAACGAGCACGATCTCAAGGGTGCCAACGCAATCGTTCTTCCCGGTGGTTTTTCCTATGGCGACTATTTGCGAGCTGGATCAATTGCACGTTTTTCGCCAATCATGCAGGAGGTAATCGAATTTGCACGAAATGGTTTTCCGGTGCTTGGCATCTGTAATGGATTCCAGGTTTTGCTCGAAACCGGACTTCTTGAAGGAGCACTTTCGCGTAACAGGGATAAAAAGTTTCTTTGTACCCAGACCAATATCAAGCCTGTTAACTGCAATACCATTTTTTCTGCCGATTATCATCTGGATCAGGTGCTGAGTATTCCCATTGCACACGGAGAAGGCAACTATTTTGCACCAAAGGAAACGATTGAAAGCCTTGAGGAGCACGACCAGGTTGTTTTCAGGTATACCGATGCTGCAGGCAATGTAACCGCCGAAGCTAATCCAAACGGTTCACTCAATAATATTGCCGGTATTATCAACCGGGAAGGGAATGTACTTGGTTTGATGCCTCATCCTGAAAGGGCCAGCGAAAAGTTACTCGGATCTATCGATGGCAGACCGCTGTTTCAGTCACTCTTCAGTCATATTGCCGGATTGTAATGGATCGTTACTGTTATAAACCTCAAGAGAAGCGAAATATTTAAATCAGACACTATTGTGACGCAGAAATTAAAAGTGTTTTCATGGTTGCTTTTTGATTTTGCAAACACTTCGTTCAGCGTTATAATGGTAACCTTCGTTTTTCCCCTGTACTTCAAAAACGTCATCTGTCAAGGCGCACCATCGGGCGATGCGTTGTGGGGGTTCAGCATCAGCCTCTCCATGCTTCTTGTTGCGGTTATTTCACCGGTTCTTGGAGCTGCAGCAGACTATTCCGGAAAACGCAAGCGATTTCTCTTTGTCTTCACCCTCATATCAGTTGTCGCAACAGCCCTGCTTTCATTTTCAGGCCCGGGAATGGCGATAGCAGCTATGGTTCTGTTTATTCTAGCAAACATAGGTTTTGAGGGCGGCCTCGTATTTTATGATGCTTACCTCAAGGAACTGGCAACCGACAAAAGTGTCGGCAGGGTTTCTGGATATGGTTTTGCCATGGGGTATCTCGGTGCATTAGCCATTCTTCTGCTTCTGAAACCATTGTTAAGTAAAGGTATCGTTCTTTCAAACGCGCCTAATGTTCAGATAAGCTTTTTAGTCGCTGCCATTTTTTTTGCAATTTTTGCCACCCCGATTTTTCTTGCACTTCGTGATCAGCAAAAAGAAAAAAGATCCGCAATTTCACTTTCGGCACTTGCAAGTTCTATTAAAGAGGTGAAATATACGGTTCAGCATATCATGAACTATCCCGACCTTGTCCGTTTTCTTCTCGCCTATTTCTTTTATAACGATGCTATTTTAACCGTCATAGCTTTTTCATCGATTTATGCCCAGAATACCCTTGGCTTTACTACTGGTGAACTGATTGTTTTTTTTATGCTTGTACAGACAACAGCTATAGGGGGTTCAATCTTCTTCGGTTTTGTCACGGATAAAATAGGACCCAAAAAAACTATTGTCATTACGCTCATCATTTGGTTTGTTGTGGTGCTTGCAGCTATTTTTGCCGATAGAAAAGAGTTATTTTTTTATACAGGAATGCTAGCCGGACTCTCTATGGGTTCCTCACAGGCTGCATCACGTTCTATGATGGCAAGGCTTACGCCCAGCAAACATGTTACTGAGTTTTTTGGATTTTATGATGGTACTTTCGGAAAGGCCTCGGCCATTGTCGGTCCACTGATGTTTGGGTTGGTCTCGGCCCAGGCAGGCAGTCAGAAAGCGGCACTTGGATCACTCTTGGTCTTTTTCACCATTGGTCTGCTGCTCATGACAAGAGTAAAATCTGTCGAAACCGGGTACAGCCCCGAAGAGTAAAACAAGGAATACCATGGAAGAAGCTGAAAACACACTTGACCGGGAAGGATATTCCGCACGTTATGATGTTGCGCAGTATGTGCGTGCTTTCGTGCCGTTTTTCTGGAAAAACTTTATTCACGACAGGATTTTTCTCGGTTCAGGATCTCTTGCTTTTCAGACATTGCTGTCAATCGTCCCGGTACTTGCAGTTATTCTTTCAATACTCAGCGTTTTTTCTGTCTTTACCCCCTTCAAGCGCTCTATCGAAGATTTTTTGGTCCAGAATTTCATGCCCGGTACAGGTTCAGTGATCAATCACTATCTTACCGATTTTATTGGAAAGACTGCCAGCGTGCCACTTTTAGGTGGAGTGTTTTTGTTTATAATAGCCCTCTTTCTCATTTCGACTGTCGATCATACAGTGAACGAAATATGGGAAGTGCATTCTCCCCGAAAGACATTGCAGGGGTTTACCCTTTACTGGACAGTACTGACCTTAGGTCCGGTGCTTATCGGAAGCAGTCTCGCCGCCAGCTCTTATGTATGGTACACGGTGTTTACAGAAGGCCCCTTGCTCGAACTTAAAACCCGTTTACTCTCCTATCTTCCGTTTATCAATTCAATTTTTGCATTTTTTCTGCTCTATATGCTTGTGCCGAACCGTCGGGTGAGGTTTGTCCATGCCATGTCAGGTGCTGTTCTTGCTGCGGTATTGTTTGAGCTCTCAAAAATATGGTTTGTTTTTTATGTCACACATATTTCCACGTTTGAGCATATCTACGGAGCATTATCGGTCATACCGATGCTGTTTTTCTGGATATATCTCGGCTGGGTTGTTGTTCTTACCGGTGCAGAGTTTGTTTTCTGTCTTGGCGCCTTGAAGCCTCTCGATGGCAGGACTGAAGCATTCAATCCATTACGGGGTGTTTCAGTAATTCTTTCTGTACTCGGTTTTATATGGAACAGCCAGAAGATAGGTCGCCCCATAAACATGAAAAAAATTCTGAAGTCCAAAACGTTGCTGCAACCATCCACATTACGGAAAATTGTAGATATTCTGCTTCAGAACGACATGGTCCACGTTACAGCAAACGGCGACTTGGCACTCAGTCGTGATCTTTATACCTTGACACTGTACGATCTTTATGCAGTGATTCCTCCCGGATTTCTGACTGATGAAAACGGTTTGCTGAATTCGGATGGTAATAGCGTACATTTGAACACGATCAGCAAGGGTGTTTCAGACAGCCTGAAAAAAAGCATGGACATGCCGGTTGCCACCTTGTTAGAGGATTTTAATCAGAAAGAGATATGAGTTATCAGGTTATAGCCCGTAAGTACCGACCGGCAAAGTTTTCCGATATAACTGCTCAGGAGCATGTTACCCGTACTATTCAGAACTCGCTTCGAATGGGAAGGGTCGGGCACGGTTACATTTTTTCAGGACTGCGTGGAGTCGGCAAAACAACAGCGGCAAGGGTTTTTGCCAAAGCAGTGAACTGCTTGAAAATGATGGAAGATCCTGTCTACCTGCAGCAGGTTACAGAACCATGTGGAGAGTGCGAAAGCTGTATGGACTTCGATTCCGGCACCAGTATGAACATAGCTGAGTTTGATGCCGCCTCCAATAACAGTGTTGACGATATACGCACCCTTCGTGAAAATGTCCGGTATGGTCCTCAGAAAGGAAAGTACAGGGTTTATATTATCGACGAGGTTCACATGCTTTCAATAGCGGCGTTCAATGCGTTTTTGAAAACCCTTGAAGAGCCGCCTCCGCACGCAATATTTATATTTGCCACTACTGAGCTTCATAAGATTCCGGCTACAATTGCATCCCGTTGCCAGCGCTTCAACTTCAAGCGTATTCCCCTTGAAGACATCCAGCGGCAGCTGCAGCTTATTTGTGATGCTGAACACATTACCGTGGACGCAGACGCCCTGCAGCTTATAGGTCGAAAGGCACAGGGGTCAATGCGTGATGCACAGAGTATTCTTGATCAGGTTATAGCCTTTTCGGCCGAAAATGATCATGAAGGATCTATCAGTTATAAGGGAGTTGCCGAACTGCTGACCTATATCGACGACGATCAGATGTTTGCCGTCACTGACGCTGTTACAGAGCGAAATCCAGCCAAAATGCTCGATGTTGCTCAGTATGTGATCAGGAATGGATACGACGAACAGGATTTTCTTGAAAAGCTGATTGAGCATTTGCGCAATTTCCTGGTGGTGCAGAACCTTTCGTCCACACGACTAGTTGAACGTCCCGATGCGATTCGTGAGCGATATCAGCAGGATGCTGCAAATATTTCGTCTTTGTCAGTCATGCAGATGGTTGATTTTCTTTTGCTTACCCAAAAAGAGCTGAAGTTTCAGTTTGAATACCAGTTTCGTTTCGAGCTTGCTCTTTTGAAGCTTATTGATATAGTTCATGCCGCTTCTCCCCAAGCCATGCAGCTGGAACAGCCGCCTCAAAAAAAAAAGCACCTGACAAGCCACTGAAAGCACCCGCAGCGCCTTCTCCGATTATTTCCGCAGTTCCATCCGTTGCTAAAAGCACCGGCAAAGGGGATCTTGACTTGGCATCATGGGAAAAAAAACTTTCAGGTTTTGCCTCCAATCCATTATCCCAGCATGTTCGAAGCAGCCCATCGTCTGATGCCATTCTTGCCGGAGATACTGAAGGTCTGGAAAGGGTTGCAGATATTGAATCACTCAAGGTTGAATGGCGGCAGTTTCTTGATCATGTTGCAAGAAAATCCCAGAACTTCATGGCAACGCACCTTCAGTCATGTGAACTGGCCGCCTGCAGTCCAGACGGGGTACTGGACATTGTTTGCTGCAGAAAGTTTTCCTATGAAGAGCTTCAGCAGGACGTGACAATTCTCCAGAAACAGGTTTCAGAGTTCTATGCACTGCCGTTGAGGCTCCGGCTTCTCTATGATGCCGAAAAAGATGCATGCACAAAAGAGAAGACCGTTTTTACCCTTTTTCAGGAACTCTCAGAAAAAAATGAGGTCATAAAGTTCCTCGTCAAAGAATTTGGGGTAGAACTTGTTTACTGAGTGAGCTGAAGAGGTTTTATAAATTATTAAAATTTCTTCATATTCAGTTTTTTCATTCAGTTGTAATTTTTCAATACCAAAGGACGATAGAATAATATGAGTAAAGCTGCATGGAGCACCGAAACTCTGAAAAACCGGTTTCGCTCTGATTATTGCGGGTTATTAAGCCCGGAACGTGAGCATGCTCTTGTCAAGCTTGCAGGATGGGTCCATAGAAAACGCGATCATGGCGGGTTGATTTTTATAGATCTGAGGGATCATACCGGCATCAGTCAGCTTGTTATACAGCCCGAACAGCAGGAGTTGTTTGCTAAAGCCGAACAGCTGCATGTGGAATCAGTTATCAGCATTGAGGGTACTGTTGTCCTGCGGAGTCCCGGAGCGGTAAATCCCCGGTTGGCATCAGGCGGAATTGAGGTTGTTGTAAAAGAAATTCGTATCGAAAGCAACGCACATCCGTTACCATTCCCGGTCGCTGATGAAGTGCCGACGTCTGAGGAATTACGACTTAAATATCGCTTTATTGATCTGCGTCGAGAAAAAATTCATGAAAATATTATTTTCCGCAGCCGCCTGACGGCAGCCGTACGCCGCTATCTTGAAGACCAGGGGTTTATTGAAATTCAAACTCCGATTCTAACCTCAAGTTCGCCTGAGGGAGCACGAGACTTTCTTGTACCGAGTCGCCTTCATCCAGGAAAATTTTATGCCCTGCCACAGGCACCGCAGCAGTTCAAGCAGCTTCTGATGGTATCTGGTTTTCCACGTTATTTCCAGATTGCACCTTGTTTCAGAGACGAAGATGCCAGGGCCGATCGTAGCCCCGGCGAGTTTTATCAGCTGGATATGGAAATGGCTTTTATAGAACAGGATGATCTCTTTGCCATACTTGAAGGCATGATCGAGCATCTTACCCTGACCATGTCGAAAAAAAGAATCACTCAGTTCCCATTCCCCAGGATCAGCTATAAAGAGGTCATGAACCTCTACGGAACAGACAAGCCCGACCTTAGAATTCCCCTCGAAATCAGTGACGTTACATCGCTCTTTGTTAACTCAGCCTTCAAAGTGTTTGCAAATAACACCAAAGAAGGGACATGCGTAAAAGCACTCGTCCTGAAAGGGCGGGGGAATGAATCAAGACTCTTTTACGACAAAGCCGAAAAAAGGGCAAAGGAGCTCGGTTCAGCAGGACTGGCATACATTCAATTTAAAGAAGAGGGTCCTAAAGGCCCGGTAGTAAAGTTTCTTTCAGAAGAGGACCTCACGCATCTCAAGCAGCATCTTGGTTTGGAACATGGTGACGTTGTCTTTTTCGGAGCCGGCAAATGGGAGTCCACCTGCAAGATTATGGGGGGGATGAGAACCTATTTCGGCGAACTCTTCACCCTCGACAAAGACGAACTGTCATTCTGCTGGATTGTTGACTTCCCGATGTATGAATACAACGAAGAAGCCAAAAAAATAGATTTTTCACACAATCCGTTTTCTATGCCGCAAGGCGAAATGGAAGCACTCGAAAACATGCTTCCTCTCGATATCCTGGCATATCAGTACGATATCGTCTGTAATGGCATTGAACTTTCAAGCGGAGCAATACGTAACCACAGACCTGATATCATGTATAAGGCATTCGGCATTGCCGGATACGCAAAAGAAGAGGTCGACGGACGTTTTGGTCACATGATCGAGGCATTCAAGCTTGGTGCGCCACCCCACGGAGGTATTGCGCCGGGTCTGGACCGCCTTGTCATGATTTTGTGTGACGAACAGAACATCCGCGAAGTCATAGCGTTCCCAATGAACCAGCAGGCTCAGGACCTTATGATGTCCTCACCGTCGGAAGTTTCACCCGCACAGCTTCGTGAGCTGCATCTTAAGATTGATTTGCCAAAAAAGGAAGAAGAAAAGAAATAAACAACAAAAGAGGCTGACATTGTCAGCCTCTTTTGTTATGCAGTAGTATCAGTAAAAATACTCAGGAGAAAGCTTGTTGGTAAATCGATGCATCATATAGTTTGCCAGCCATATCCAGTTCAATGGTTTACCTTTCATCCGCTGCATAATAGCGCGACCTTTATACACTTCACGCTGAAGTTTGACAAAGTTTTCCAGCAGCTTGTCACCCTTCATTTTATTCGGTTCAAACATAAAATGATAGGTATCGTACTTGTCCCAGTCGAAATGACGAATACGGGGTTTCATCTCGTCAAAATATGGAGTACCGGGAAATGGAGTAACCAGGGAAAAAACGGGAAACTCAATCCTGTTTTTCATAATAAAATCATAGGTAAGCTGAAAGCTTTCCTCAGTATCATTATCAAACCCGAACATAAAATAACCCTGAATAGCGATACCGTTATTATGCAGGTTGCTTACCACCTGTTCATAACTGCCAAGCCGGTTGGACCCTTTCTGAACGCTTTTGATCGTTTCAGGATTGAGCGATTCAAACCCGATGCTGAGCAAGTCGCATCCTGAACGACCAGCAAGTGCTGCTACTTCGGGTTTATCAAGAAAGTTCATGGAGATATTGGCATTCCAGTGCACTCCCAGTTTTGCCATTTCTTCAAGCAGTGTCATGAAATACTTAGGACGAAAACTGATATTATCGTCCATAAAGGAAAAATTTACATTTTTCTTGCCAAGCCGCTGCTGATGATAGCGCATTTCATCAAGCACAAGATCAAGCTCCCTATACCGGTAGCTTTTGCCATAGACTGTTGGTGTCGTACAAAAGTTGCATCCGACAGGGCATCCTTTCGTTGCAAGCACAGGTATTCTGGTACTGTACTTCTTGGCATTTTTTGAGGAAAGAGCATAACTGAAATCAGGATGCAGCATGGCACTCATCGGCTTAAGCTCCTTTGCCCTGTAAACGCTCTGCATGGTGCCTTTCAGCACATCAGTGGCCAGTTCCGTCCAAATAGACTCTATCTCACCATAAACCACACTGGTGCAGTGTGAGGATGCCTCTTCATGCAGCATTGTGGGATGCACACCGCCAAGAATCACGGTTCTACCCTGACGGAGAGCATTATCAGCGATCTTGTATGCTTTTGATGCATTGAGTGTCCGGGAGGTTATGGCAACAACGTCAAACCCGGAAAAATCCTCCGGGACCTTATCGCCAAGACGTTCATCAATAAAGGTTACATCAAACAGCTTTCCTACAAGTGTTGCAACCATGATCAGGTTTAACGGCATACTGACCGTACCGGAATCCACCATCATGCTGGTGTTGCTGATCGGCTGAATTAATAGCCATCTCTTTCGTGATTTTTGCTCAGCGGCAAGTTGCTGAAGAATTTTCTCTGAAAAATCTGGAGCTTGGTCAAGCGATGAAACAACAATGTCTGATGATAAGGTCTGCATGCCTCTTAATTCTGCAATAAGTGTAAAAAACCGTTACAACGAGAAAGAAACAAGGTAGGAAAAGTTTTTTGAAACTGTCCTGCCATTTTGAAATTACATGAAGTATCAGCCTGCGGGGCTTGTCGTTTCTCTTTTCAGGACAGCAACGGTAAAGCGACTGACACAAGTCAATTTACCTTCTTCGTTTCTAACTTTGATATCCCATACCTGTGAGCTTTTTCCAAGGTGCAGGGGAGTGGCGGTAGCATAGACAAATCCAGTCCTGACAGGACGGATATGATTGGCATTTATTTCCTGCCCCACAATGTAAAAAGAGTCCCGGTCAACGCAGAAGGACGCAGCAATACTGCCGACAGTTTCAGCCAGCGCCAGTGAAGCCCCCCCGTGCAGAATTCCGATACGCTGGATAGTACGGTGATCAACGGGCATTTTTGCCGTCATAAAATCCGGTCCGATTTCAGTCATCTCAATTCCAAGATGACGTGACATCTGACCGTCAATGATCTGAGTGGTGTTGATGTCTTCAACAGTTACCGGAGCAAAAAAAATAGAAGATTTTGTCATAAGAAAGGTAATGGGCTGGTAAAAAAAGATAAGCGAGGGGAAAAGAGAGCGGGTGACGAGATTCGAACTCGCGACATTTTGCTTGGGAAGCAAACACTCTACCAACTGAGTTACACCCGCTTTTCCATGGTGGTGAGAGAGGGAGTTGAACCCTCGACCTCAGGGTTATGAATCCTGTGCTCTAACCAACTGAGCTACCTCACCATTTTCCGGGCTGAAAATATACCATAGCATCAATGAATAAACAAGCTATGGTAATGTTTTATTTGTTCTTTTTCATCTGCACTTACGGCCGAAACCCTCTTTGTGCAAAAATAGCTTCAGCAACAGGAATATCTTCAGGAGTTGTAATTTTTATATTATGATATCCCATCTCAAAAATTTTGATGGACTGTTCAGGGAAAAAACGTTCTACCAGCGCAGCATCATCTGTTGCATACCAGTGCTCAAGTTCAGCCTGTTCGTGAGCCTGTATAAGCAGACCGCACTGAAAGCCCTGAGGTGTCTGAACCTGAAGCAGTCTGCTCCGGTCAGGAGTCTCACCGAAAAAAAGAGGATTAGAACCTATAAACTTGATGGTATCCTTAGGTCTGGTAGCTGGTACACAAGCTCCGAACTGCAGTGAAAGTCGCGATATTTCATCAATCTCCTCAGGTTGAATAAACGGGCGGGCACCGTCATGAACCAGAATCGTGTCTGGAACATGACCGGTAATGCGAATGTCGTGTTCTATTGCCTTGATGCAGTTGTTCACAGAATCCTGCCGTTCTTTTCCGCCCTCAAGAACAGCCTTCACCTTGCAGAAACCTGATGACATTGCCATAGCTTCGAGTGTCGCTATGTTTTCACTTTTGGTAGCTATATAAATCGCTCCTACAGAGGATGCCTCTTCAAAAGCTTTGATGGTGTGGTGAATGACTGGAAACCCTGCGATTTCAAGCATCTGTTTGCTCTGTCCCCCTTTCAGCTGCATCCGTTTCCCGATGCCGCTTGCTGCTATAATGGCAATCGCATTCATAGTAATCCGGGTGAGACCTTTTCAGGGTTTAATGAATAAACATGGCATCACCATACGCCAGAAACCGATAATCATCTTTGAGCGCTATTTTATAGGCTTCCATAAGCAGGCGGTGTTCTGCAAAAGCACTGACAGCCATCAGAAGAGTGGTCTCAGGAAGCTGAAAATTAGTTACAAGAGCGTCAGTTACCTTGAACTGATATGGAGGATAGATAAATTTATCTGTCCAGCCCCTGCCGAATTTGATTTTGCCGTCAACTGTCGCATTTGCCTCAAGCACACGACACGTTGTCGTTCCAACCGCTATGACCCTACCGGTCTTGTTAACCTTAGTGTCATTGATATCCATTGCTGTCTGGTAAGGAATATTAAAATATTCCGAATCCATTTTATGCTTTGAGACATCCTCAACCTCAATAGCGTTAAAGGTGCTCAAGCTTGGATGAAGAGTAATAGGGAGAATTTTAACCCCTATTTTCTGGATTTTCTGAAGGAGAGGCATGGTAAAATGCAGTCCGGCCATAGGAGCAACGACAGCTCCTGTCTGGCTGGCATAGGTAGTCTGGTAGTTCTCCCTGTCCGACAAAATTGCAGAACGGGTAAAATAAGGCGGAAGGGGTATGGTACCGATTCTTTCAACAAGGCTGAACACATCAATATCAGGATTAAGAAACCGGATGGTTCTTCCTCGAGAAGTTGTATTGTCAACTACTTCAGCGACGACATCTTCCTCAAAATATATTTTGTTCCCCACCCTGACTTTTCTTGCCGGATCAACAAGTACATCCCACAATCCGGCTTCCTTGTTCAAAACCCTCAACAGAAACACTTCGATTTTTGCATCAGTTTTTTCCTTTTGACCAAATATTTTAGCAGGAAAAACTCTGCTGTTGTTCAAAACCAGCAAGTCTCCCTTTTTAAAATAAGAGGCTATATCGGTGAAAACTTTGTGCTCAATATCTTTTTTCCGCCGGTTAAGAACCATCATTTTGCAACTATCCCGAGGCGAGGCAGGCTCTTCGGCAATTTTACTTTTAGGCAGGGTAAATCGAAAATTAGAAAGACGCATAGTCAACAAAACAATAAGTAAACAAAAAAAAGAAGTAAAAAGCCATTATACGCTTTATAGGCACAAAAATCAAAAAAATGAAGGCTGCATAACAGCCTTCAAAAGCAGTCAATTCGACGCGGAATGATAGGGGACTCCCTTTTTCAAGGTGAGATGAATTCCAGCGATACATGCAGGCGCCTCATCTCCTTCAGCTTCAAGAAGTGTTACAATAATGTCATGTTGTTCAACGGTGATGGTGTAACGGTTTTTTCTGAAACAGATCTTGAGGGTAAGTTTTTTCCAGTGATCAGGTCTGTTAGGATGCACATTGAGTTTTTCATTGTAAAACGAGATTCCCGCAAAATACCGGATGACCGTATCCAGGGTTCCCGCCATAACTCCGCAATGTATACCTTCCTGAGTGGTGCCGCCTTGTGTGTCTTTAATATCACTTTTAAGAGCCTCTGAAAACCATTTCCATGCCATTTCATGGCCATCATGAAGATAACTGGATATGATGCTGTGAACCACCTTGCTCAAGGTTGATCCATGGCTTGTCCTTGGTTCGTAGAAAGCATAGTTGTTTCTGACCAAAGTCATGTCATCAGGAATTTTATACCCTATCTTGTTAAGCAGTTCTGCAACTTCACCAGGCGAGAGGGTATAAAAAGTCATCAAAACATCAGGCTGTTTGGCAACCTTGTAAAGATCAGGGGTGTCTCCCTCAGCTTTCAATATCCTGTCCATGCGGTGGATATTGCCGTAACGGGCTCGGTAATGCGGCCAGTCAAGTTCCTTGAGTGAATTGTACCCTTCAAACTGTTCCAGAACGCCCTCGCCATTGACGAGGATATTCATGTTTCTGCTTATATCCGTCCATTGCTTGAGTTCATCAAATCCAAGATGAATTTTAGTAATGAGTTTTCTTAAAACAGCCGGATCGATTTTTTCACCGATTTCAGCAGCTTTTTGAAAAAGCCATACAGCCATGATATTCGTGTACGAATTGTCCTTTAGTCCCTCTTTGCCGCTGCCCGGCAGAGTTTCATGAAACTCATCAGGCCCCATGACTCCCTCTATATGATACTTTCCTGTATCAAGCGAATAGGTCGCTATTGAAGCCCAGAATCTTGCAATTTCAAACATCAGTTCCGCACCGTACTCATTGAGGAACTGCGTGTCGTCAGTATCGTAGATGTAGCGCCAAACATTATAGAAGACTGCAATCGAAACGTGTCGCTGAAGGCTGCTGAGGTCAGGTCCCCAGGCACCGCTTTTTGGATTGAAGTGTAGAATCTGAGTGTCCTCACGGCCGTCATCAGCAGTCTGCCAGGGGAACATGGCTCCCTTGTATCCATGCTCACGTGCGTACTCCCTTGCAGGGTCAAGACGGTTATATCGATACATCAGAAGAGCCTTGGAGATATCAGGGAAATGCCGATTGAAAAACGGCAGAATAAAAATTTCATCCCAGAAAATATGGCCTCGGTATGCTTCACCATTCAAGCCACGGGCCGGCATTCCAGCATCAATCGATGGATTGTGCGGCGAAGCGGTACACATCATATGATAGCTGTGCAGTCTCAACAATTTCTGGCTGAACCGGTCACCTTCAATAACAATATCCGCTTTCTCCCATATCTTCTGCCAGGCATCAGCATGGGTTGTAAACAGGGAATCAAAAGTATCCTTGCCTTCAAGGGCACGTTTAGCCGCCTTTACCGGATCAGGATTATTTTTATCAAGCGTTGTATGGATAGAGACCAATTTCTCTATAGTGCAGCTTTTGTTTGGCGTCAGCGACACTTTAAAAAGCTCCGCGACATAGCGGGAATCACTTATTGTTGTCCGATCAATATCCACCTGCTTTCCATGATTCAAAACCTTGGTTTTTGCCGCGGTCACAATACCGTAATGCGATACATTGGTTCGAACATGAAGCAGCATCACATCGTCTTCGCGGGTACTGGAAATGTGTTCCAGATGATCGCTTGTAAGCCCGTTATAACGGGCAACATTCTTGTTTTGTACCGTCCCGTCAATTGATGATTTAAATTCAACAACAGCGGTATAATTGACGGGTTTAAAAGTAAAGGCAATGGCACAACGATGCGGATCAGCCATACTGGTAAACCTATCGGAATGGATGCTCGATATCCTTCCAAGATTGTCCTGAATAACTAAATCACGCGTCATCAACCCGTTCCGGAAGTTCAGGTTCTGCTGGTAGCTGAGTATTTTCTGATCATAAGGATCAATAAATTCACCGCCGTTAATTCTGAACTCAATCGGAAGCCAGTTCGGAGTATTAACAAAATCATTATTAAAAATTGTTTGTCCGTGCACTTCAGAAGGAACTCTGTTGAAAATGCCTGCTATATAAGTTCCCGGATAATGGTAGTGAGATATCGTTGACCCGTCATAGGCGCCGCGTACACCCATGTATCCATTGCCTGTAGACGTAAGGGTTTCCCTCAGCTTCTCATCTTTTGCGGAATAATCAGTATAGGTAAGATTCCAGCCTTCAAAATCCAGACCTTCATTGAACCATGATTCGATATCGGCAATGGTAATTTCTCCAAGATCCCTGACCACAATATCAGCGCCCTGCTCCCTGAGTTTGGATCCCTCTATATCGCGGGCAATACCAAGCACCATTCCAAAATTGCCGCGTGATCCTGCCTGTACACCCGAAATAGCATCCTCAACAACAACACATTCATGAGGTTCAAGACCTAAATTCTGGGCTGCCCTTACAAAAATATCAGGGTTCGGCTTACCCTTCAATCCAAGTTCGATGGAGACTTCACCGTCAACACGGGTCTCAAAAAGATGTTCGAGATTTGCCAGCTGAAGAATAAGCCTGCAGTTGCAGCTGGAAGAAGCAATACCGATTCTGATGCCTTTTGCTATCAGTTCGTTAATGAGGTCGACCGAAGAGGTGTAGACCTCCGGGCCCTCCTTGATCAGGATTTCAGTAAAAAGGTTATTTTTTCGGTTCCCGAGACCGCAGACAGTCTCCTTTTCAGGAATATCGTCAAGTTCTCCAAAGGGCAGTTCAATATCCCGCGACAAAAGAAAGCTTTTAACACCCTCCATGCGAGGCTTACCGTCAACATATCGATGATAATCGTGAGCAGGATCAAATGGAACATAAGGTTCGTCATTGATTTCCGCATAGTTTTTCAGAAACGAATTAAACATCGACTCCCAGGCAAGGCTATGTACTTTTGCCGTTCCCGTTATGACTCCGTCAAGATCGAAAATTGCGCCTTTGAAGATGGTACTCATGCTAGTATTTAAAAGATTTTCATGAAGCATATTATATTCACAGAGAGAGAAGGCCAAGAATAGTCAGCAAAATATCCGGATAAGGAACAGTGTAGCTGTTAGGGCAAATCTCTTCAACCTGTCGCTTAAGTCGTTCGTCCCTTGTTACAAAAATAGCCCAGACATCATCAAACATCTCAACAGCTTTTTTCAGCATCGGAATATCCGAAGGTGTATCACCGCAAACAAGCGTTGAATACTTGGACTCTTTCATACCAAGCTTGCTGCATATAAACGAAAGCCCGTCACCCTTGTCAAAATCCTTGATCGGTGCTTCACCTTCAACCCCTTCAATTGTTAAAATAATTTCAATATCAAGACCGGTATCTTCAATCCTGAAATTTTTGCCGCTCGGGTCTATTTCACGGACGATGCCTTTAACCTTTTCAAGAAAAGCTGCAGATTCAGCCTCTTTGATGGAATGACTGATATCCTGACGGGCAACAGTCGTCTGTCCAAATTTAATCTGTAAAGCCGAGCCTATAAAATTGAATTTTTCGAAATTCGGATCTTGAAGAAGAACAAGCATCCGGTCATTTAAAAGCCGGATAAGTTTCTGTTTTTTGTCTTCAATGGGAAAGCTGTTGAACTCTCCGTTGAGATCAATAAACTCTCTTCCTTTGGATCCTGCGTAAACAAATGTATTGCTGGGGTTGATCGAAACATTCAGAATCCCGAAATCCCTCAGTGGAGCGGAAGTGATGATGATGGGGTACTGACAGCAGTTCTTGGCAAACCGGGTAAGAAAGACAGAGTTATATATCGGCTGTACGGAGGAGCGGTATCGACCGCAGTAGTTATTAGTTGTTCCGTCCCGGTCAGTTATAAATGCGCTGAATCGCTTGCCGCTTAAAAAACTGACACCCTTATTGATGTATGCGCGGAAGTCAGGAATAAATTTGGCGAGATAATCAATAAATTTATCCTCGCCATACTCAAGGTAGTATATATCTTTCTGAAGTTCCCTTATCTCATACGTTAAATCAACTTCAATCTGCTTCATGCCATCAAGACGCAGGAGACGTTGTCCTGTGTCATCATCAATATATATGGTTTCCAGGGAGTAAAGTGCGTTTTTCAAAGATTCCACACAAGACTGCCCGACAACCCTTTGCTTAATGATATTTCTTACTACAGGTTCCCGAAGTTCTCGTGTTTCTGCCTTCAACTGATAGAGTTCTTTCAGTGTCCTGATATCTTGCAACGAAATAGAAGTACTACAGGTGCTCAGCTGACGTTCTTTAAGAATACTCTCGTGCATGCGTGACCGGTAAGGAGGTGAGGATGAAGTATAGTGTCCTGCAATTTAAGCAAAATCTTGACGAAAATGGCAGAAAAGTTTAACAAATAACCAATACGTAATATATAAAATTCATACATATTTTTTCTGCCTGTCAGTACATGCCATCTCTTTTCCTGTTTGGGTTAAGAGGGCAGTTCTAGAGGGAAGCGTTCCTTGAGTACAGCTGTTATCTTATGGTGAATCGCGTTCGCCGGCAGAAGGGCATCGATGATGACAAACCGTTCTTCATTCAATCTGATTATTTCCAGGTACCCTTGGCGGACATTTTTGAAAAATTCAATTCCTGAACTTTCCATGCGATCAGGCTCACTCTGGTCAAACACCAGAGGGAGAGATGTCTTGGAAAATTTTCTTCCAAATGCCACTTCCGGCACAATATCAAGATAAAAGGTAATATCAGGTGTAATCCCGCAAGTCGAAATGGAAATGATTGACTCCAGCACCTTAAGGTCAATTCCTCGACCATATCCCTGATAAGCGGTTGTCGAGTCAAAAAAACGATCAAGTATAACAATTTTCCGAGCCTTCAATGCCGGCTCGATAACTTCACGGACCAGCTCGGCTCTGCTTGCCGAAAAAAGGAGCAGTTCACCTGTCGGGCTTATGTCGTGGCGGCTTTCAAGCAGAATATTTCGGATTTTTTCAGCTACCTCAGTGCCGCCCGGTTCCCTTAAGGTGATCACTTCACAGTTTGCTGAGGTCAAAAAAGAAACCAGTTTTTTAATCTGCGTTGACTTTCCTGCGCCATCTATTCCTTCAAATGTAATAAGCATAACTCCACAGAAAGGACGAGGTTCCCGAAAATAATATTACTGGAGGCGAGTGTCTAATGGGTCTGTCCGGTAGGTCTTATCAGAATGTCATTGACGTCGACATGCGGTGGCTGGAGAACGGCAAACATAACAGCGCGGGCAATATCATCAGGCTGCAATTCTTTCGCGTCGTCAGGTTTTTGTAAATGATCCCAGAATGGAGTATCAACAATTCCCGGCTCAACCAGTGTCACCCGGATTCCCGTTCCCACCATTTCATTGCGTATAGCCTGAGCCATACCCGTAACAGCCCATTTGGTTGCCGAGTAAAGATTTCTTATTGAGGTCACACGTCCCACCACAGAGCCGGTTATCAGAAAATGGCCACCATATTTTACCAGCTCAGGCAGAGTCAGCCGTGCTGTAACGGCAGCACCAAATACGTTAACCATCACCATTTCTTTCCATTCGTCAGGTTTATCCTCACCACCGTAAAAAGTCGAACCTTTTGAGAAGCCGGCATTGGCAAAAACAACGTCAATTCTTCCAAAATGTTGCAACGTTTGCTGAACCATCATCTGTTGCGATTCCCAGTTCGCGACATCACAGGTTATGGCAAGTGCACTGTCGTGGCCAAGTTCATCCCGCAAGCGTTCAAGTTTATCGGTAGATCGGGCAGCAAGCACAACATTGAACCCGCTTTCAACAGCGCGCCTGGCCGTCGATTCGCCAATTCCAGTTGAAGCTCCGGTAATAACAAATACCTTACTGTTCATCGCTCAGTCTACTTTGTAATGTTATGGTTATTGAGAACGCTATGTTTGCGGCCATAGAAATAATAGATAACAAACCCTATAAGAAGCCATACGAAAAGACGTATCCAGTTTTCAGCAGGCAACGAAAGCATAAGGACGAGGCAGGTGAAAATACCGGCAAACGGCACAAACGGGACAAACGGAGCTCTGAATGGACGCTCAGCCTCAGGATGTTTCTTTCTCATAATGAGAACAGCAGAACAGACGATTACAAAGGCAAACAAGGTACCGATGTTGACCAGTTCCGCAAGCAGTCGTAACGGAAGCAATGCTCCGAGAACCGCAACAAAACCACCGGTAAGAATGGTTGATTTCCATGGTGTTCTGAATTTTTCATGAATAGCCCCAAAAAAAGATTTTGGCAGCAGGCCATCCCTGGCCATGGCAAGAAAAATCCTGGGCTGGCTGAGCATCATGACAAGCAATACAGAAGTGATGCCAGTAATCGCTCCAAGCGAAATAACCATCTGAGCCCAACCGATTCCAACCTGCTTGAACGCATTCGAAACCGGAGCGTCAATATTGATTTGATTATAAGGTACCATGCCGGTTATGACCATGGCAACAGCTATATAAAGCAGGGTGCAGATAACCAGCGAACTTATGAGAGCAATAGGGATATCCCTTTGAGGGTTACGGGCTTCCTCGGCATGGGTTGAAATGGAATCAAAGCCTATATAGGCAAAAAAAATCATTGCGGCACCTGCAAGCACCCCGACAGGAGCTCCACCCGGAGTTGTTTCTCCTAGAATAGTATGTCCGAAAATACTGAGCCCCGAATAGCCGAAAGGAGCAAAAGGTTTCCAGTTGGCAGGGTTTACATACATTGCCCCGAGTACGATAACCAGCAGTACTATAGCGACTTTTACAATCACCATACCCGCGTTGAATCTTGCACTCTCCTTGATTCCCTTTACCAGAATAGCTGTTACGGCAAAAGTTATGAGAACGGCCGGTAAATCAAGCCAGGCACCGGTCAGACTCATGATCCCGGTTTTTGGATCAAAGTCAAGTGGTGCGTTAGCAAAGAGTTTGGGAACCCCAAGCCCGAAAATCCCTATAAAATCCTGAAAGTAGTGCGACCATCCATGCGCTACCGTTGCCGATGCCACACCATATTCCAAAATAAGATCCCATCCTATAATCCACGCAAACAGCTCTCCGAGAGTTGCATAAGCATAGGTATATGCCGAACCGGCAACAGGCACCATAGAAGCAAACTCCGCATAACAGAGAGCCGCAAAAATACAGGCCAGACCTGCAAGGGCAAACGAAAGACTTACTGCCGGCCCGGCCTTGTCGTGAGCCGCCACACCGATAAGTACAAAAATTCCTGTACCTATAATAGCTCCCACTCCAAGACTGGTCAGTGCAACCGGTCCGAGAACCCGGTTTAATCTATGCTCGCTTTTCATTTCCTCAAGCAGCAGCGCAAGAGGTTTCTTTTTGAAACTGTTTTTCAAGTGCTGAAGGGATAGGTTACTGATTTACGAATTACGACGGTTCATCACGGTGAGGAAGTAGAGCAACTGCGTAATCGCCTGAGCAGCAGCAGCAACATAGGTCAGCGCAGCAGCATCCAGAACGGCGTTCACCCCCTTCATCTCGGCACTTGACACAATTCCCTGTGAAACAAGCAGCTCCTTAGCTCGGCGGCTGGCATCAAATTCCACAGGCAGAGTCACCAGAGCAAAAAGTGCAGTTGCACCAAAAAGCATTATACCGGCCCATGCAAGAGTAGTGCCGAGCGTACCGGCAAGGAACATGCCCGCCATAAAGATAATAGGGCCGAGATTACTGCCTATTGATACCGCCGGTACCATAACAGAACGCAATTGCAGAGGCATATACCCTGTTTTATCCTGAAGCGCGTGTCCTGCTTCATGAGCAGCAACACCTACAGATGCAATGCTCGGCAGGTTGAATACGTCAGCACTCAGACGCAAAGCCTTGCTGCGCGGATCATAATGGTCAGAAAGCATTCCTTCAGCAGTTTCAATGGTTACATTCCCAAGGCCACCACGCAGAAGAATACGTCTGGCAGCTTCTGCACCGTTTATTCCTGTCTGAGTTCGTACCTGCGAATATTTTTTAAAAGCTGATTTTACCTTAAACTGAGCCCATAGCCCCAGAGCCATCGGCGGCAGGGCAAAAACGAAATACATTGGATCTAAATACATGGCTGTATAATAATTATCGTTTGCGCAACTATCGTTAACTACACTCAACATAACACTGAAACCCAAAAAAAAGGTTCCAAAGCCAAGATACATCAGTGCCCGCACATATTAAACATATTTACCCTGCCCGGACACAAAAATAATGGTTTGTATCTTTCTTGCTGCTACTCAATAAATTCTCGTAATTATAAGGCACTTCAGACAGGTTTTGTCCTATCCCGTACTCTACATTACCCTTGTATTGTGCTTTGGAGTGACATGTATCTTTCCCTAAAAATCAACGTACCATGGAAATAATACTACTTGTTATCATCGTTCTCCTGTTGCTCATTTCACTTATCCATGCGATGCTTGTTCTGCAAAAAAATCTTGCCAGTATAGAGGCAAACTTAAAACAGGATTTCAGTCTCAACCGTCAGGAATTCTCAGGTATCGCTAAAGACAATCGCGACGAATTAAATAAAACCCTCAAAGATTTTGCTATAGATCAAAACAGCAGGTTTAAGTTATTTCAGGACTCATTCGAAAAAAATGTCAAATCATTCAACGACCTTCAGAGGGAAAAATTTGATGACCTCAGCAAAAAACAAGCTGATCTCGTACAGAATACCGAAAAGAAACTTGAAAGTATTCGTGTAACAGTCGAGGAAAAGCTCGAAAAAACACTGAGCGACCGATTGGGGCAGAGCTTCGAAACAGTAGGGAAGCAATTGATTGAAGTTCAGAAAGGCCTTGGCGAAATGCAAACGTTAGCCCAGGACGTAGGAGGCCTGAAAAAAGTTCTCAGCAATGTAAAAATGAGAGGCGGCATCGGCGAAGTTCAGCTATCCATGCTCCTCGAACAGGTACTAGCTCCCGACCAGTATCAGGCTAATGTAAAGACCAGACCCGGAAGCAACGATCTTGTTGAGTTTGCCATTAAACTGCCAGGTGGAGACGAAGACAATTCTCAGGTCTGGTTGCCGGTCGATGCAAAATTTCCAAAAGACGTCTACGAACAATTGCAGGCAGCTTATGATCGAGGTGACCTTACAGAAATAGAAACGGCTCAAAAAAACCTTGATGCTACCATTCGAAAAATGGCAAAGGAAATCGGCGACAAATACCTCGCACCTCCACACACTACAGATTTTGCAATTATGTTTCTGCCGTTTGAAGGCATTTACGCAGAAGTTGTTCGCAAAGCAAGTTTACTGGACGACCTGCAGCGCAATTACAAAATAGTGGTAACCGGCCCTACAACACTCGCAGCTATCTTAAACAGTCTTCATATAGGATTTAGAACCCTTGCTATCCAAAAAAGAAGCAGTGAGGTATGGCGAGTACTCGGTGCTGTTAAAACAGAGTTCGAAAATTTCGGCGGACTCATGCAAAAGGCGCAAAAAAATATACAAACCGGCCTCAACCAGCTGGATGATGTCATGGGTAAACGCACAAAAGCTATTCAGCGCAAGCTCAGAAGCGTAGAGTCTCTGGATGCAGCCGAAGTGAAACTCCTCATTCCGGAACTTGCAGAACCCGACATTTCCGATGATGACAATGAGGATCAATCATAAAACGATAAAACCGACATGAGTGTGCCGGGTGCAGTGGGATAAAATTATTCGTTCCATTTAGGAAAACATTATATTCTCGTTTAGGTGGTTTTTATGTTTTCCATGATTTTCATAAGTATAGACGTAGCATATATTGGTAACCCGACAGGTTAGAATCAACTAAAACCAATGCTATGTATCACTTGTAAGTTTTTTTCTACCTCCAGGGTTTTTCCTGAAAGATTTCGATAGACAGGCGATTGACTGGGATAGAGTTTCCGTTAAAGGGATAAGATTAATTTTTACTGTATACCAGATTCTTTTTATGACGAACAGCCCGATGAAAAAAAGAGATTGGCAGGAACTCAGCAATCTGCATTTGACCGCAGAGCAGGAGTATTTTTTCAGCCAGACAGTTATAGATTCTATACACGGTTCATTTTATATGCTTGATGCCGATGGGAAGCTTGTGAGGTGGAACGCATTTTTGCGCGACGAAATATCCGGCAAGCCCGAACAACAGATGGCAGGTACTAATGTGCTTGATTTTTTTCATCCGGATGATCGACTGCTCATCACCGAAAAAATAAAAAAGATACTGACCCAGGGTTCAGAAGAGCATGTAGAGGTCAGGGCACTTATACATGGTGGACCTGAAGTCTGCTGGCGGCTAATCACTGGACGAAGAATAACCATCCAGGGAGTCCCTTTTGTTATTGGATTGGGGATGGATATTTCCCAGCGAAAGAAAGCTGAGCAGGCATTGAGCCGAAGTGAGGACAGATTCAAAAAACTGTTTGAACATCACGCCGCAATCAAGGTTCTCATTGACCCGGAAACAGGCAATATTATTGATGCCAATCATTCCGCAGCAGACTTTTATGGATGGTCAATCGAAGAGCTCAAACGGATGAACATTCAGCAGATCAATATTATACCATCCGAAATAATCTCAAACAATTTTGAAAAAATAAGATCCACCAGACAGAACCGATTTATATTTTCTCATCACCGGTCCGACGGTTCTGTCCGCGACGTTGAGGTTTTCAGCAACAAAATTGATGTAGAAGGTAAAGAGATCCTCTACGCGATTATTCACGATATCACCGAACGCAAGCGCTACGAATCCTTCATCACATTCCGTATCCGGTTATTAGAACTTGCTGAGACAAACTCAGTGAAACAATTGCTGAAACTCACCATTGAAGAGGTTGAGCGAATGACAGATAGCTCTATAGGCTTTTTCCATCTTGTTGATGAGGACCAGAATACAATTTCAATGCAAACATGGTCAACTGGTCCCATAACCGCAATTCACAAAACGACCAGAAGGGGAGCCCGCTTTCAGCCGAAAGAAAAAGAAATCTGGACTGAATCTCTAAGGGATCAGAGGGCAATAATATATCATGATGGCGGTGAATTCATATGCAAGGGAGTGACTCAGCCGACCGATACCAAAATCACGCAAGCCCTTATTGTACCTGTAATACGGAGAAACAGGGTCCTTGCAGTTATCGGAGTCGGAAACAAGGCTGGAAACTATGATCAGGACGATATCAAAATAGTTGAATCCCTTGTTGATATCGCTTGGGACATCGTAGCTCGCAAACGCTCTGAACTTACAGAACAGAATACACGCGAAGCATTGATACAGTCCCAGAAAATGGAACTGATCGGTCAGCTTGCGGGAGGTATAGCCCATGATTTCAACAATATGCTCGGGGTAATTATCGGCAATGTTGAAATGGCAATGGAAGGACAAGCCATACATGAACCACTGATTCAAAACTTCAAGAACATTCTCAAAGCCACCGAGCGATCCGCAGATTTAACCCGACAACTGCTGGCCTTTGCCCGTAAACAGCCTCTCATGCCTATTGTGCTCAATCTGAATACCATGATTGAAAGAATGCTTACAATGCTGAGAGTGCTGATTGGCGAAAATATTTCCATGATATGGCTGCCCGACAGTCACAATACCATGATCAAAGTTGATCCATCGCAGGTCGACCAGATTCTCGTGAACCTTTGCATTAATTCTCGTGACGCGATTGCCGGTAATGGTGAAATTACCATCAAGACAGCAATTATCAGTGTCGACAAAGTGGAATGTTCTACCCTCTCTCCCTGCAAGGTTCCCGGAGAGTATGTCACGCTTTCTGTTGCCGATAATGGATGCGGTATAGAAAAAGAGCATCTGCTCCATATATTTGAACCTTTTTATACCACTAAAACAGAGGGAAATGGTACAGGTTTAGGGTTATCGACAGTGTACGGTCTTGTCAAACAGAACAACGGTTATATCGACTTTAAGAGTGAACCGAACATCGGGACCACCTTCACAATTTATCTCCCGCGTCACAGGGGTTATACCGATAACGATGACAGTGATCAGGATGACCCGTCAATACCTTACGGCAAAGAAACAATTCTCCTTGTTGAGGATGAACCTGATATCCTTCACCTCAGCCAGCGCATGCTCGAAGAAAAGGGATATATGGTTCTTTCTACGACAAGTCCACGCGAAGCTATTCGGCTTGCCGATAAACACGATGGTGGCATTGACCTGCTATTGACTGATGTAGTTATGCCTGAAATGAACGGATCAGAACTATCCAATACTCTTCAGGCAACCATTCCTCACCTGAAAACAATATTCATGTCAGGATACACGACCGATGTTTTTTTACCCTATAGCGAGCTCTACGAAAGAATCAATTTTATTCAGAAGCCATTCTCATTCAAATCGCTACTCAGGACAGTCCATAACATCCTTAATAAGGACGATGTATGACTCCTGACCCACATCTTCCCCCCTGTGTTCCCGTGCCCCTGATTGGACAAATATCATACAGGCACTGGAACATTTTATAATCAATGCATACATGCTATCAACGAAGGAATAATAATCATGTCTTGTCTTTTCGATCCATTAAAAGTTGGTGATCTCACCTTGCCCAATCGTATAATTATGGCACCGCTTACACGTTGCCGGGCAGGTCGAGGACGCATCCCCAGCAAGCTGATGGCTGACCACTATGTACAGAGAGCCTCAGCTGGACTCATCTTATCAGAAGCAACATCGGTTTCACCAATGGGCGTAGGTTATCCCGATACTCCCGGTATCTGGTCCCGTGATCAGATCGAAGGTTGGAAACTTATTACAAAGGCGGTCCACGAAGCAGGTGGGCAGATACTTATGCAGCTCTGGCATGTAGGACGCATATCCCATCCCTTCTTTCTAAATGGTCTCCAGCCAGTGGCTCCCAGTGCTGTTCCGGCAGAAGGTCATGTTCGCCTGCTCGATAAGTCAGAGTCCTATCCGGTTCCTCGGGCACTTGAGCTCAAAGAGATTCCAGGTATTATAGAGGACTTCCGCAAGGGGGCTCAGAATGCACTCGAAGCAGGATTCGATGCAATAGAGGTCCATGGAGCCAACGGGTATCTGCTTGACCAGTTTTTACAGGATAGCACCAACAAACGCACCGACGAATATGGTGGTTCAATCATAAACCGCGCACGGTTGATGCTTGAAGTAACCGATGCCGTCATATCAGTATGGGGAGCCGGTCATGTTGGTGTACATCTGGCCCCCCGTGGCGATGCTCAATCAATGGGCGACTCCAACCCCTCCGCAACCTTTGGTTATGTGGCCAGCGAGCTCGGAAAGCGCAACATTGCCTTTATCTTCGCACGCGAACATCTCGGTGAAGATCGCTTAGGACCGCAACTCAAAAAAGCTTTCGGAGGTGTTTATATAGCAAATGAAGGTTTTACTAAAACCACAGCAGAAGAGGTCATTGCAAACGGCGAGGCAGATGCAGTAGCCTTCGGTGTTCTCTTCATCGCCAATCCCGATCTGCCTGAACGTTTTCGACAGAATGCGATGCTCAATGAACCACAACCCGCAACATTCTTTGCCAGTGGTCCCGAAGGCTATACCGATTACCCATCAATACCTGACAACTTCCGGTTCTGAACATACCCATGCGGGAAACATCCACTCCTTCCTTGAACTTATCTACCATTAACAGAACCGATAATAGTTACTATCTTTTAACTTCCATAAAACAGGTGAGATATAAAAGAAGGTGTTAATTCTTTACATTCAAGAAAATTCTTTTTAACTCAACGTCTATCCATCTAAAAGCAATCGTTACAATGTGTATTCTTATTTCCCCTGAATCCCCATATAACTTATAAAGCAAATGATTATGACAGGTAAAGTTTTCAGCATTATGCTGGTTGTAGTTTTTTCATCACTCTGTATGCTTTCCGGTTGCACACAAAGAGAGAAAATTACAAAGCTTCAACAACTTGAAGGCAGAGAAATTGCCCTCCCTACCGGTACCGTCGCAGACAAGCTCGTCCTTTCAAAATTACCCACTGCCAAATTCAAGTACTTCAACAGTGTCATGGATGCTGTCCTGGCAGTAAAATCGGGAAAGGCAGATGCTGCCGCTTATGATGAACCGATTTTAAAAAATATTGCAGCAAAAAACAGTGGGCTTATTATTCTCCCCGAGATGATAACTACCGACAATTATGGATTTGCAGTTCAGCCTGATAATCACGATCTGAAAAAAAATATTGATCTCGTTGTAAGCAACCTTAAAAAAAATGGCGGTTACGCTGACATGACCCGGCGCTGGTTCCCAAAATCAGGAAACCCTGCCCCCATGCCGGCTATTCCCTCAACTGGCACTAATGGTGTTTTAAGGCTTGGTACATCAAGTGTAACAGAGCCATTTTCTTTTGTAGACGGTTCCGGCGGTATTGTAGGTTTCGATATAGAACTTGCCTCTTATATTGCCAAAAAACTCGATAAAAAACTCGAAATAGTCAATATGGAGTTTGGTGCCATGATTCCCGCCCTGATTTCCGGTAAAGTCGATATGATAGCAGCATGCATCACCATTACAGATGAGCGTGCAAAAAAAGTTCTGTTTTCCGAACCCTATTACATCGGCGGTATCGCTGCAGTGGTCAATGAATAAAAAAACCTTATCTGCATGAGAATTTGAAACAAACGCGGCGATTGTTGCTCTCGGTTGTATGTGTGTGTTCCCGTGACTGCAGGGAACAGAAAAAAGTGACTATGAAGAATGGGTAACCAGCCCTGAATTTATAAGAAAACAGAAACAGTAATGTTGAATCTTCGACATAAATACAGTTTGCTCTTTATTATTGCAGGTTGTATGCTCTGTGCAGGTTTTGTAACCGAAA
Source organism: Chlorobium sp. (assembly GCA_005843835.1). GTDB lineage: Bacteria > Bacteroidota > Chlorobiia > Chlorobiales > Chlorobiaceae > Chlorobium. The sequence continues at coordinate 4,286 of SZXZ01000112.1, read as the reverse complement.
CATTTCCTTCACCCGGGAACCCTTCTGGTAAAACCTATCACGAAGCAACAATCCTGCAGAATAAATCGTTACCAGACCTTATTCTTCCATCGAAAGAGAATCTTGCAGAACACGACCAGTCAGCGAACACGAGGCAAAAGGGAGGTTCTTCGTCCCTATTAGCAGGGCTTTCCAGCAGTTTTCGCAGCAATATCGTCCAGGAAAACCGTTATCTTCTTATTCTGGAAGGTCTTAAAACCACCGTTATCATTTCGGTGTTTTCAACTTTTTTCGGCACCTTTCTGGGATCACTTGTCTGTTTCATGAGGATGTCAAACAACGTCATCCTCAGCCTGCTTGCTAAAACCTATATCTCAATTTTACGGGGAACACCGGTACTGGTGTTTTTGATGCTGATATTCTATGTGGTTTTTGCTTCAGTAAACATAGATCCCGTTCTTGTTTCGGTTATTGCTTTCGGTATGAACTTTGCGGCTTACGTATCAGAAATCTTCCGTGCAGGGATAGAAGGTATAGACAAAGGTCAGTCCGAAGCAGGCATTGCCATGGGCTTTACCAGGGTCAAAACCTTTCTTTACATTGTGCTGCCTCAAACTGTCCAGCGAATTTTGCCGGTTTATAAAGGCGAATTTATTTCATTGGTAAAAATGACCTCAGTCGTAGGGTATATAGCAGTACAGGACTTGACCAAAGCGAGTGACATTATCCGCAGTCGTACGTTTGATGCCTTTTTCCCGCTGATAATGGTTGCAGTCCTCTATTTCCTTATTTCCTGGGTGCTGATGCTGTTCATGGAATACGCAGAAAGATTAGCCAATCCAAAACTCAAAAGAAAACAGCTGACAGGCGCATGATTAAGATTGAACATCTATCAAAGAGTTTTGGTAATCTTGAAGTGCTTAAAGATGTCTCCGTTGAAATCAAGACAGGTGAGGTCATCTCAATAATTGGTCCTTCCGGCACTGGTAAAAGCACTTTTTTACGCTGTATAAACCTGCTCGACCGGCCAAGCGGTGGTTCAATCCGTATTGATGGAGTTGATATACTCGATCCAAAGACCGATGTTCCAAAAATCCGCCAGAAAATGAACATGGTCTTTCAATCATTCAATCTTTTTTTTCATCTCTCAGTACTCGATAACCTCAGCATCGGACCGATCAAACTCCTTGGCAAGACCAAAGAAGAAGCTGAACAGAAATCCAGAGATCTTCTCAAACTTGTTGGACTGGCCGAGAAAGCAGACAGTTATCCCGATGAACTTTCCGGTGGCCAGAAACAAAGGGTCGCTATAGCCCGATGCATGGCTATGGATCCAAAAATTATACTCTTCGATGAACCCACCTCCGCCCTTGACCCCACCATGGTCAGTGAGGTTTTATCAGTAATTCGCCGACTTGCCAAGGATGGCATGACCATGGCAATTGTAACCCACGAAATGGACTTTGCCAGAGACGTTTCAAACAGGGTGCTCTACATGGATGATGGCATTATTTATGAAGAGGGAACACCGGAACAGATATTTGATAATCCGCAAAAAGAAAAAACCAGAACATTCATAAACAGAATCAGAAGTTTCAGCTACCATATAGCATCACCTGATTACGATTTGTATGCCTTGAACGCTGAAATACAATTGTTCTGTGAAAAACAGATTTTGCCAATAAAGACCCGACAGAATCTGACTCTGCTGATCGAAGAAATGCTTCGGATTTTCAATCCACTCCTTGCAGTAACGCAGCTTGAAATTGCTTTTGCCTATTCAGAAAAAAATGACAGTCTCGAAGTAGTATTCGAAAGTACAGGAGAAGCAGTGAACCTGCTCGACAAAAATCTATTACCCGAAACCCCAGGACTGACAATCATCCGGAGTGTAACAGGCAGCATCGATTACAAGCGGGTGAACAACAAAAACACCTTAACCCTGATAATGAGAAAAATGTAGATGATCCCTGAATAAGAAGAGTACGACCCACTGACTGCAAAAAAACTGACAGGAATCAGGATCAGTGATATTTTTCATGAAGCATATCCAGCCAGTAACTGTTCCCGTTCGATGAAACCAGGTTATCCAGTATCATGTGATCGTAAAGCTGGCAATCACTCGGCAAGGTTTTTCCATTGGATTCAATGGCGCGCTCAAGCACACTCAATACAAATCGCTCATTCACGGCATTCCCTTCTAATGACACACCATAGGGTGCATAAACATCAATAATATCCTGTGCCCCATCCCAGTTCGACCAATGAGGTCCACCGATTTGGTTTTCCACATCCAGAATAATTTTTTTCAATGTAGCCATCGGTACCCCCATTTTTCATTTTTTGCATACTAAGCGATAAAAGCATGAATAATATATATTTTTTATATAAATTATGCCATAAGTGCGCGTAATTTATATATTAAAAACATATAAAAAAATGGAAATCCTATTAATATTTACCGGTCTTGTTTGCGCACCGTTCATTGAAATGCATTGACAACTTTTTTTTACGAAAATATTAAGGCAAATTAGATTATGGGTGTTTTATGGTTTTGTTAATCAAAACATAGGTTCATCATGAAAAAGTATCTTTCTCTTCTTGGAGCAGTTCTAACCGTTGGACTTCTGTCAGTTCCAGCCCTTGCCACAGAGCACTATATCAGTGGATGCCTTGGTATCCCCGCTTATCAAAATCTGAATTCATCATACAGCTATTATGCTTCTGCAGCGAATAACCTTGTAAGAGACACAAAAATATCGCTCAATTCCGGCGTAGCATTCTTCGGAGCAGCAGGTTACGATTATGGGAACTTTCGTATTGAAGGCGAAATTGGTTACCAGACTTTCAATTTCGATAAAATTACTGTGCATTCAGCAGGTACAGGCAATTCAAATACCAATCAGGTTTCTGTGTATGTTCGCGACCTCTCCGGTGGAGCATTCAACGAAACATCAGCATTCGAATTAGCCGGTAAAGGGAATGTCACATCACTAATGACAAATGCATACTATGATATCACAAGCACAGGCGGCATTAAGCCTTATGTAACTGTCGGTGCCGGTGTTGCTCAGGTTCGTTATGTTGGGTTTGGTGTCAATGGCCTTCCGGATCCTACCAACAGTAACGAGTTAAATCGGCAGGATTCAAATACGACAACATTAGCCTATCAGGCTGGAGTTGGTATTGCTGTTCCCGTAACGAGTACAGTAATACTCGATGCCCGTTATCGCTACTTTGCTACCGCTAGATATGATTTAGCGGTATATGAAGATACTTCCTTGCATAGCAACCAGTTCCTTGTCAACCTCCGGGTGAAAATCTGACATCGTTTATACTGATGCTATAAGCTCCATTTCCAAAAAAAAGAAACTCTCTCTTTTGGAAATGGAGCAAAGGTATGGATCACGCAGGGTCCTAACAGTTATTATCATATTTCTGATGTACAGCTCGGGCAGCGGCTTGCTTTAAGAGGAACTGCACTCAGGCAGAAAGGGCATTCTTTCGTGGTTGGAGCGGAAGAAAGCTTTTTTTCTTCACGCCGCAGCGTATTGATTGCTTTTACCATGAGAAAGACGGCAAAAGACATAATCAAAAAGCTGAAAATTGAATTCAGGAAAAGTCCGTAATTTAGTGTTACTGCACCCGCAGCTTTAGCATCAACCAGCCCCGCATAGGGTCCGGCAGCTTTAATGCCATCTTTCAATACGATATAAAGGTTTGAAAAATCGACTCCCCCAATCAACAACCCTAATGGAGGCATAAGGACTTGAGATACTAAAGTATTGACAATGGTGCCGAAAGCTCCTCCGATAATTATACCGACAGCCATATCAACAACATTGCCTTTCATGGCAAATTCCTTGAACTCTTTCAGCATATTCAGCACCTTTAAATATTTTTGAATAAAAAAAGTCAACCCCTTAAAGCGGTTAACTCAGTGAGCAGTTTAACAATTATTTCAGTATCCATCAACAGGGTGTGTTATCAATAAAGGTCAGACTATAAAAGAGCTCAGCAGTTTTACTCCTGTATGTTTAACCTGTTTCAATAATAATCAAGGCCAGGCAGCCAGTCAATAGTGAAGAAGAGAGTAATTATCCCCCTTTGCATATTGACAATCTGCCTGACCTTGGTGAGTGCTCGTTGAAATGCCTGAATTGCATCCTGCCTTAACTATTCAAGACATACTCACTCATTTTTTGTAATTCTCATCCTTGTCTTTTGGCTCATGGTCTTTTCTGTTATCAGAAGCCTTGTCTGCCGGACCCTGATCTCGCTTATTATCTATACCCTTGTTTTGTTGT
>SZXZ01000059.1 GCA_005843835.1 Chlorobium sp. | reverse complement strand
AATAATGGTTAATAATTTAAGGGACGGTTAAAAAGTAACAGAATTTTTAATAAAAAAAAATACAATTAGGTAAAAAACTTATGGTTTTAATCTTTTTTTCAATAAAAATTATGCCCTTTGTGTTAAAAGTCCGAAATAATTGAAGTTTCTGGATAATGCTGGGAATTGTTGGCGCATAAGGCTTTTTGCTATTGCCCTACATAAAAAAACTCCGAAAAGGTAGACTTTCCGGAGTTTGATCTCTACCTGAGGCAGGGGAGAGAGGTAATGTGAAAAAAAAGGGGTCTGGTTTACTACGCTATCGTTTAAAGCCCGTTACGTTTGAAGATTACATCAACACTTGTTTTCAACTTTTTCAGGATGTTTTCAAAACTGAAAAGGTCCGCTACTTCTTCAGGAGTAAAATGTTTCTGAAGCTCTTCATCATTCAGTACCAGTTCTCGCAAGTGCACCTTCGTAGACCAGCTTTCCATGGCATTCCGTTGTACCAGTCGATAAGCATCTTCACGTGTCAAGCCTTTTGAGGTAAGGGCGAGAAGCAGAGTTTGGGATGTTGTCAGTCCGTAAGACGAGTTAAAGTTTTCCTCCATTCTTTCTGGATAAACCAGCAGGGTGTCGAGAGCTTCACTGAAGGTGCGCAGCATATAACAGACCGCAGTTGTTGAATCGGGCATAATGATCCGCTCAACCGATGAGTGTGAAATATCGCGTTCATGCCAGAGGGCAACGTTTTCCATGGCCGCTATCGAGTTTGAGCGAACCACGCGCGCGAGGCCTGTAAGGCGTTCAAAAGTTATAGGGTTTCGCTTGTGGGGCATAGCCGAACTTCCTTTTTGTCCCTTGCTGAAAAACTCTTCTGCTTCACGTACTTCCGTACGTTGCAGATGGCGCAATTCAACGGAAAACTTCTCAATTGAAGAAGCGATAATTGCTAAAGTTATGGCAAATTCAGCGTGCCGGTCACGCTGGAGAATCTGGGTAGATATTGATGATGGTTCAAGTCCGAGTTTTTTGCAAACCACTGCTTCAATATCAGGTGAAAGATGCTGATAGGTTCCTACTGCTCCGGATATTTTTCCGACAGAGATAATCGAAACGGCTTTTTTCATCCGCTCAAGGTTGCGGAGCATTTCCTGATGCCACAACAGCAATTTCAGCCCGAACGTTGTTGGCTCTGCATGGATACCGTGCGTTCTTCCCATTTCAATAGTGTACTTGAACTCAACGGCTCTTTTTCCGAGTACCTCTATCAACTGTTCGATATCGGCTACAAGTATTTTTCCGGCATCCCGCATCTGCATTGCAAGACAGGTATCAACAACGTCCGAGGAGGTAAGTCCTTCATGGATGTAACGCGAATCAGGTCCGACATACCCGGCTACGTTTGTCAGAAAAGCTATGACATCGTGTTTCGTTTCTTTTTCTATCTCAAGAATTTCTTCAACTTTAAACGACGCATTCTTCCTGATGGTCGCCAGAGCTGACTCCGGCACCAGTCCAGCTTCCATGCGTGCTTCAACAGCTGCAATTTCAAGCTGCAGCCAGCGATTAAACTTTGCCTCTTCTGTCCAGATTGCCGAAATGTCTTTGGGTGAATAACGTGGTATCACAGGTTTTTATATGTTTAGTGTGTTGTAGTGAGTTCTCTAATATAGTGACCATATCCTTTTTATTCCCACAGTGAAGGGAAAAGAGCGGTTATTGTTATCCGGCAGGATTAGTATCATTGCCGAGTTCCTGATAAAGTTTTTTGATATACTCAAGAGCTGCAATTCTGTCATAAGGGATCAGGCCGTCGATGACAGCATTTTCCATCCTTTTTTTGATCATCCCTACAATCCTGCTTTCGGGGAGGCCGAGCGTATCCATAATATCCTGACCGCTGATAGGTGGTCGCCATTTTGCAAGAAGGTCCTTTTCGCCAACTTCACTGATTTTCTTTTCAACTTGGTTGAAGTTGCTCATTATCTGGAAAACTTTTCTCGGGTTTTTGCTTGTTACATCTGCGCGGCAAAGGTTCATAAGATCCTGAAGATCTTCACCCGAATCAAACATAAGACGCCGTATGGCAGAGTCGGAAATTTCCTCTTTAGAAAGCGGAATAGGACGATGATGGAGTCGGACCATTTTTTTAACATACTCCATCGGGTCGAGTGGCCAATGCATGTATTTGAAAATTTTGTCAACAATCCTGATGCCAACAGCATCATGGCCGTGAAATGTCCATCCGGCACTTTTTGTAAACCTTTTTGTTGCCGGTTTACCGATATCATGCAGTAATGCGGACATTCTAAGCCATAGATTTTCCGATTTCGCGGCCACATTGTCTATTACCTGGAAGGTATGAAACAGCGTATCTTTGTGACCCAGTCCGTCAAACTGTTCGATACCGGCCATTGCTGCAACTTCTGGCATTATCTCCTTCATCACTCCTGTTTCATAAAGGATGATCAGACCTGTTGAGGGCCTTGGTGACAGCATGATTTTGAAAAACTCATTACTGATTCTTTCCATTGACACAATCTTAACCCGTTCGTGCATGGTTTTCATGGCTTCCACAACATCAGGAAGCAACCTGAACTCAAGTTGTGCAGCAAACCTGGCAGCCCTCATCATGCGTAACGGGTCATCTGAAAATGTCTGTTCAGGATCTAGCGGTGTTCTAAGAGTGCGAAAATTAATATCTTCAACGCCGTGAAAGTGGTCAATTATCTGGTTTCGACCTTCTCTGTTAAGGACAAGAGCAAGCGCATTGATGGTAAAGTCCCTGCGCAAAAGATCGTCATCAAGCGTTCCTATAAGGGTTACGGGTTTTCTTGAATCAGGGTTATACGACTCTTTCCGGGCACCAACAAGTTCGACTTTAAAAACGCCCTGTTTAGGGTCTGCAAGTTCAAGCTGAGCGGTACGGAATCGTTCAAAAAGCACAAAATTTTTCCCGTTCAATTTGTCTCGTATGGCTTTGGCAAACGGGACCGGGTCCCCGATTACCATAATATCAATATCGGTACAGGGCCTTTGCATGACCATATCGCGTACATAGCCGCCTACAAGATAACAGCCGATGCCGTATTCATCGGCAAGGTCGCCGATACTGTGGAGAATTTCAGGGATTATCGTTTTATAGCGAGTTGTCATGGGGTGTTTGCTCTACAATGGTCAGTCAGATGACGCTGCATTTGCGGCGATTTCAGCAGTTATTTTTCCGGCGACCATTATCGCCCTGCGTCCATCAGCTGAACTGACGGCAACCGGAGTGTTGCTGCAGAGGGTGTTGATAAATTGCTCTAATTCATCGCGCAATGCATTTATTTTCGGAACTTCCGGGTGTATATAATCCAGTACCATTCCCTGCATAGCATCTTGAATTTCTCCGAACTGTTCCAGTATTTTACGAGCGGCAAAAGATTTTAGAGGGTTTTTGGATGAAGCCTCTTCCTTTTTTACAAGCCTGAATACTTCCGATTTGCCTGTGGTCAGGTCAAGAGATGCATAGCTTTTCGGATTGGTACCGAAAAAACGGAATTTTCTATGTCGGCTGCGGCTGAGCCGGCTTGCTGTAACATTTGCTGTTGCACCATTTACAAAGTCGATTCTTGCAGTGGCCATATCAAGTTCATTGGAAAAAACCCTGACTCCGGAAGCTGAGATATGCCTGATGTCGAATGGTATAAGGGAAAGCACGAGATCAATGTCATGGATCATAAGGTCAAGCACAACCGATACGTCAGTTACCCGTCTGGAAAAATTGCTTAACCGTTCTGCCTGAATATACATTGGTCGGCCGATATAGGGCTCAATCGCCCGGATGGCTGGATTAAAGCGCTCGATATGGCCTACTTGAATCCGCACCTGGTTTTCCGCTTCAAGCCGAATAAGTTCATCGGCCTCTTCAACGGTGGTTGTTATCGGTTTTTCAATAAAAAGGTGTAATCCCTTTTTAAGCAGCTGACTGGCAATGGCAAAATGTGAGCTTGTTGTTGTCGCAATAATAGCGGCATCACATTTCTCGGCCAGAAGTTCTGTCGAACGGAATGCAGTGACATTATATTTTTCTGATATTTCATCGACCCGTTTGCTGTCCTGGTCATAAATTCCTGCGCAATGAATATCCGGCCGATCCCGGGCGATTTCGGTGAGAAGCTTTGTGTGAAACTCTCCCAGTTTGCCTACTCCGATAACCCCTATATTCATAGTAAAGTCAATTAAAAGATGCTGCCGCCAAGCCTCGATAGTTCAGGCAATACCTTGTTCTGGGGTATGGTCAAGGGCTTCAATTTTATGTTTGAACAGGCTGAGTGCAATCATTGCTCCAACGAGGGTAAGAATACCGGCAAAAATATAGGGGGCATGAAAGTTCATGCCGTAGAGAATACTTCCACTGAAAGGCCCCATAATCCGGGCAAATGAGTTTACGGATTGCGAAAGGCCAAGTATCTGTCCCTGCTTTTCTTTGTAGCTGTAGAGCGATATCATAGAAAAGTTGATGGGCGATACCAGGCTGGTGCCAATGGCAAAAAAGAAAAGGATAATAAGTCCAATTGAAAAAAGAGAGGTTTTTGGCGCGAATGGAACAAAAAAGACACCGATAAAAGTGAACAGGTGACCTAAGAGAAAAAGCTTATGCTCTCCCAGCTTTTTAATAAGTTTTCCTATAAGTCCACCCTGCACTACCACAGACCAGACTCCCACATAGGCAAAAATATACCCGATCTGTTGGTCAGTAGCGGAAAAATACTCTTTCCAAAGCAGGATCGATGAGACCTGCATGTTAACAATGGCAAAGGTATAGATGTAATTTGCGACCATCAGGAGAGCTAGAGGACGGGAACTGAAAACCAGCTTAAGCCCATCAACATACTCCTTTCTTTTTTCTTCCAGAAAAGTGGATGTCGAACGCCGGGGTTCGCTATCGGGTGATCCTTTTTTTAGAAACCCGAATGACATTTTTTTAGCATTCGTGTTCGACTCCGGAAGCAAAAATATTGCCAGAATAAAGTCAATAAAAATCAAGGCGGCAGAGACAAATCCCACCATCTGAATTCCATATTGATGCTTAAGGAGTCCTCCTATGAGTGGCCCGATTATAAATCCTATGCCAAAAGCCGCACCCATCATTCCCATGGCTCCGGAGCGGTTTTTAGAATCGGTTACATCAGTTATGTATGCCTGTGCAGCTGCAATGTTTGCTGAGCCGATACCCGAAAGTCCCCTGGCAAAAATAAGCAGTGGAATAGTGCTTGCCTGTGAAAAAACCAGATAGGATACTGCAGTTATGAAAATACTGATGAGCATAACCGGTCGACGACCGATTTTGTCACTTAACTTGCCCCAGAGAGGAGAAAAGATAAACTGCATGATGGAGAAAATCGCGGCAATCAACCCGATCATGAACGGATTTGCTCCGAGATCTTTTGCATATGTAGGCAGAAGCGGAAGCACTATTCCGAACCCGATCAAATCCAGTAAAACTGTCAGGAGTAAAATGACCAGTGGGGATCGCTTCATGCGTGCATTTCGTTTTGTTCCGATAAAGGCTCAAAGATAAAAAAAAATTACCGCTCATTCGCCTATTAAATCAGAGACCCTGCTTCTTCTCGGTATGGATGGTTTTGTATAACTGTTCAATTCCTTCAAGCACTCTCGGTCCAGGCCGCAGAAAAAGGTTGTTGTCAAACCTGTCGTAAACCCTGTGATTCTTTACCGCGTTAATAGTGTTCCACCCGGGACGGTTCAGGACGTCTTCTGAGGCGGACGATGTTTTTGCCATATACATACAGGCGATTACATCAGGATTCTTATTGATGATCCACTCCTGTGATATTTCGAAATATTCCTTTTTCACCACATCACCAATATTTTCACCACCAGCATAAGCGATAAGCGCTGAAGTATAGCTTCCTTGTCCTCCAGTCCAGAATGGATCATTCCAGATTTCAAGATAGACGGTATTTTTATTTGTTTCAGCGTCCGCCTTATTTTTAAATTTTGCAAGACCGTTGCTGATCGAAAGGGCAAGACTGTCAGCCTCTCTCTTGTGACCGGTCACCAGCCCGAGTTTTTTAAGTACTGCAGGGATATCGTCAGGGGTTTTGCAGGCAAAGGTTTTTCTTTGAATGCCCAGGGCTGTTATTTTTTTTCCAATTTCCTGATCAGCAAGATCAACGTCAATCACAAGATCAGGCTGGATTGAAGCAAGCAATTCAAGCGATGGACGTCCGAAAGCTCCAATGACCGCTATGCGTTGAGCGGCAGCTGGCCAGTCGCAGGCATCTGTTCTTCCGACAAGCTCATCGCCGGCACCAATAGCAAAAATCATTTCGGTAAGGCTTGGCGCAAGGCTTACAATACGGAGCTTGCCCTTCTCGCGCTGAACCGGTTTATCTTGTTTCGGGGTGCATCCTGTTACGTTGAGGTGCAACAGACAGCATAATACCAGGGCAATAGGAAGACGCTGGAAGTTAGGCATAAAGGGTCAAGGGGTCAAATGTTTCTTTCTGGAGCGACAGGCAATAGCTGAGCAAAGGTAAGACAGGGTGGTGAGTAATGCAAAAAGATGATAGGAACAATTTGCATATATGGAGGTTTAATTATTAAGGTAAAGCATATGGTGGAGTAGCAACCGAGGTTAGAGTCTATAAAAAAAAGAATACAATGTCTCTTCATAATCATACCTATGTGCAGCAAATTCCTGTATCCATCGATACGGCATGGGCCTTTTTTTCATCTCCCGTTAACCTCGCGCGAATTACCCCTCCCGAAATGATGTTCACCATAACCAGCGGAACCGGTGAACAGTGTATTTACCCTGGGATGATAGTTAGCTATACCTTGTACCCGTTTATGATGCTACCCGTACGTTGGGAAACCGAAATTGTAAGCGTCAGTAAACCTGCGTTTTTTGAGGATATTCAAAAGTCCGGGCCATACGAATCTTGGCGGCACAGGCATCTGTTCAGAGAGATTCCGAACGGTGTTGAAATGACCGACATCCTGCAGTATTCTTTGCCGATGAGTTTTTTTGGAGAGCTTGTCAACGCCCTTATTGTCAGTCACAGGCTTGAAGAGGTCTTCAACTACAGGAAAAAAAAGATACAGGAAATATTAGGATCTCTCTGACAGGATTAACCTGGATATATTTCCAGGAAGCATAAAACGTGAGAGTAAATGTCCAGTAGCCCTTCAATAATTGATATTGCTGTTGTTTTTACAGGCGGTCTTGCCCTTTTCCTCTATGGAATAAGGGTTATGACAAGTGGCCTGAAAAAGGCATCTGGCGACAGGATGCGAATCTTTATAGCTAAGATAACCGGAAATCGTCTTTATGGTCTGCTCGCGGGAGCATTTGCCACGATTATTGTACAAAGCAGCAGTACAATTATTGCTACCCTGGTCGGACTGGTGCAATCCCGACTTATGACCTACAGCCAGGCATTAGCTGTAATTCTCGGTGCAGAAATCGGCACAACGGCCATGGCACAGCTTGTAGCGTTCAAACTGCACGATTTTGCTCTCATCTTATTTGCTGCCGGTTTCGTATTGACTATGCTCGGAAAATCTGAATCTCTCCGTTTTACGGGAGAGGCGCTTTCAGGCTTCGGACTTCTTTTTTTTGGGCTCAAGCTCATGTCTGAAGCAATGGCGCCCCTTCAACACAATGAAGCGTTTATTTCACTTTTGCGTTATCTCGAACAGCCGTTGCTTGGTGTGGCCGGAGGAATACTTGTAACTGCTCTTATGCATAGTAGCGCAGCGTTTATAGGTATTACTATTACTCTTGCACAGCAAGGATCGCTAAGCCTTGAAGCCGGCATTGCATTACTTCTTGGTGCTAACATTGGAACCTGTATAACAGCCGTAGTTGCAAGTGCCGGCATGCAGCGTGCCGCAAAAAGGGTTGCGCTGGCCCAGGTGCTTTTTAATGTTAGCGGAGTTCTCATCTTTCTGCCATTCATTCATCTCTTTGCAGAGTTAGTCCGTGTTGTTTCATTTTCTGCAGAGTATTCCGATGCTGGTCGTGTTTCCCAGCAGGTACCGCGGGAGATAGCGAATGCCCATACCATGTTCAATTTATTTATGGCCATGTTTTTTCTACCGTTTCTTTCATTTTTTGATACCCTCCTTTGCCGGATAATTCCAGACAATACGGAAGAAACGAGGCTGATTCCTGCAGTGTGGTATCTGAAGGATTCAGCGTTGTCAACGCCAGCTCTTGCCCTGAGTTATGCAAAGGCTGAAGTTGCGAGAATGGGTACCATTGCTCTTAAAATGGTCCGTGCATCGATGCACCCGTTCGTCAATGGCGGGCCAGGGCATGATGCAGTGTTTCCATATCTTTCCATAATTAAAGGGATGAATATGAGAGAGGAAAAACTTGATTTTCTCGAAACCCGTCTCTCAGAATATCTCATTAAAATTAGTCTTGCAGGGCTTAATGAACAGGAATCGAGGGAGGTATTCGCGCTTCTGAATATTGTCAAACACATCGAATCCATGGGAGATGTTATCGAGACTCTTGGGGCAAAGCTTGTCGAAAAAAAACACAGACTGAAAAGTGATTTAAGTAACGAGGGCAAACAAGAGCTTATGGAAATTCATAACCTTGTGTGTAATGAAATTGAACAGCTCGCTGAGGGATTAAAAAATATAGATCAGCCGGATATGAGGCAGCCCCATTATAATGACGAACATTTCAAACAACTTGTCGAAGCAGCAGAGCTGGCACACCTGAAAAGAGTGTTTCAGGTAGAGGGATCTGAAATAACTCACGATATTCATATGGAGCTGATAAATTTACTTGAACAGGTTCATCATTACTGCAAAAGCATTGCCGCAAGTATTCCGGTGTCAGGTTCGCGCGTCGACTGATAATTTGCTTCTTTAAGGATAATTTGTTATTTAAGCATTACATAATTGTTCTTTCGTCGTAGCTGGTGCCGGTTTAAAAGCCGGAGAATAGGGAATTACGTGAAAATCGTAAACTGTACCCGCAACTGTACAACGGTAACCGCAAAACTGAAGCATGGCCACATGCACAGGTTTTAGCCGGTAGTTTCAGGTCACTGCATTATTTTCCGCCAAGGAAAACTGTGGGAAGGCCCGCAATAGAACCTAACCGTTATAGTCAGGAGACCTGCCAGTTATTTTTGCATTACAAGATCGGACTACGGGATATAGTCGGGGCAAAGCTGTACTTCTTCTGCATTGCTTTCTTCTTGATCTTTTTGCAAGGTTTTTTTGTGCTTTCGTATATGGGCGTTCCCGCTTGTTATTATATCATGCGCCTTTGCAGATAAAAATACCGTTTGTAAAAAATCATCGGGCAATGTTTTACGCCGTCACATGCCGCCTTAAGCTAACCCCTGTCAGTTGATGTTTCTCTAAAACTGAAAACAGGTACAATCAAAAAATGAACAAAAAAGTATTTCTTGTTGTCATGGCAGGTTTGCTATGCAGCAAAGGCCTTCTTGGTGCAGAACAGACAAAAAGTTTTGCCGGGGAGGAAATGGTTGTTACGGCTACCAAAACCCTCAACTCTATCAGCGATACCGGAGGCTCATCCGTTACAGTCATAACAGCGGAAGAAATAAAAAACTCTGGAAAACAGAGTGTCGAAGAGGTTATCAAGGGAACTGCCGGCATTGATGTGGCTTCAAATGGAGGCCCAGGTACACTTGCAAGTGTTTTTTTAAGAGGGTCTGATTCCAAAAATACCCTTCTTCTTATTGACGGGGTTCCAGCTAACGACCCTTCTGATGCCAATCGTGCGCCGAATTTTGCCAATCTGACCATCGACAATATTGAACGAATAGAAATTGTGCGAGGTACGGTCAGTTTTTTGTATGGTTCAAACGCATCTGCCGGAGTTATCAACATTATAACCAAAAAGGGCACCTCAACACCAGAGGCATTTGCCGGTATTGAAGGGGGCTCCTATGGGACATACAAAATATATGGCGGCACAAATGGTCGGCAGGGTATACTGAACTATTCAGTTGGAGTATCAAGGTTAAAAACAGAGGGTTTTTCAGCAGTTGATCACAACAACCGCTGGCTCAATCCAACAGGTAAGACATATGAAAAAGACGGGTATGACAATACAACCCTTTCCGGAAACTTTGGATTGCGTTTGAATGAACATATTTCTCTTGAAACAGTTCTAAGGTACACTAAAGCCAACGTGGCGTATGATTATTCCGGATTTGATATATCAGGAATTAATCAGGATTCCAAGCAGTTAAGCGGTCGCTTCGCGTTAAAAACAAACTATAAACCACTTGTTTCTACCTTTTACTATAATCTCAGCAATCAGGACAGAAACTATCTCGAGAATAATGCTGTTTCCAGCACGTTTAACGGACACCGCGACGACATAGGGTGGCAGGGAGACTTGGCTACAGCCGAAAATAATACAACTTCAGTTGGATTGAATTACCAGCAGGAGAGCATGATCAATGATAACTTCGGAGCTTACGCTTCGTCACTTGACAAAGGGATTACTTCAAAAAGTGCTTTTTTGCAGGATCAGTGGCATATTGGTGGCCTGAATCTTGTTGGAGGCCTGAGGTATGAGGATACTGAGAAATTTACCACGAAGACAACTTATAGGTTTGCACCTTCCTACACCATCAATGATACGGTTCTGAAGTTCAGTTACGGTACCGGTTTCAGGGCGCCATCACTTTATGAACTTTATTCCCCTTATGGCAATACACAATTGAGTGCCGAAACAAGTGAAGGTTGGGATACCGGTTTTGAACAGAAAGTTTCAGACAGGCTTAGGTTTGGAGCAACCTATTTTCGTATGGATTACGATAACCGTATAGACTTTGATCTTGCAACATACCAGTACGCACAGGTTGTAGGTATAACCAAGACTCTTGGTGTTGAAAGTTTTGTAGAGTGGAAGCTGATTGATTCGGTCCTTCTTGCAGGTAACTTCACCTACACCTCTACTGCGGATCCTTTAGGCAGTGAGCTTTTAAGACGCCCGAAAAATAAAGCAGGGCTTACCGGAACCGGCAAGTTGTCCAGCAAGGCAACCGTAAGTGCCAATATACAGTGGGTAGGAACGCGAAATGATCACGGAGTCGATGGAAAAAGTACTGGTCAATTGCCCAGCTATTGTCTTGTCAATACGACAGGATCCTGCAAGTTGACTGACAAGGTTGAACTCTATGGCAGAATTGACAACGTTTTTAACGTTTATTATGAAGAGGCTTGGGGATATGCTACTCCCGGGCGCTCAGCCTATGCAGGTATCAAGGTCGCTTTTTAGTGGTGTTTCTTTTTTTTACTGCAACACAAATTAGTATGAACATGACCATTACCGAATCAGAAAGAGAGGCGCTTTACAAGGTTATTTACAGCCGTCGAGACGTCAGGGGTCAGTTTTTGCCGGATCCTGTTCCTGACAGTGTGATAACACGGCTTCTCGATGCAGCCCATCATGCACCAAGTGTCGGGTTTATGCAGCCATGGGATTTTATAGTGGTCAAAGATCACGAGGTACGCCAGAAGGTTAAAGACGGTTTTGAGATAGCTCATGCAGAGGCTGCCACAATGTTCAGTAGTGAAAAACAGAACGCGTACCGTTCTTTCAAGCTTGAAGGTATTATGGAGTCACCGCTGGGTATTTGTGTGACCTGTGACCGGTCGAGAACCGGAGAGGTTGTTATCGGCAGAACAGCAAATCCCGAAATGGATCTCTACAGCTCAGTGTGCGCTGTTCAGAACCTCTGGCTGGCAGCTCGTGCCGAAAACCTTGGAGTAGGCTGGGTAAGTATTATCCATCACGACCACATCCGGGAAGCGCTTGGTATACCAGCTCATATTGTGCCGGTAGCCTATCTCGCGATCGGGTATGTAAGCTTTTTTCATGCGACACCTGAGCTTGAACAGGCAGGTTGGTTACCCAGAATAGAGCTTGACTCCTTAGTACATCACGAAACATGGTAATACCAGTAAAAAAATGCCGCGCACTCGCGGTATTAGGGACAGGTTCTGACGTTGGTAAAAGCATTGTAGCTACTGCTTTGTGCCGGATATTCAGCAATGCAGGTATTGATGTAGCTCCATACAAGGCACAGAACATGTCCAACAATTCCGGAGTTACACCTGAAGGATTCGAAATTGGTCGTGCACAAATAGTTCAGGCCAAAGCTGCCCGTGTTGTTCCGACAGCCGATATGAATCCAGTGCTTCTCAAGCCAAACTCTGATGTTGGAGCACAAGTCGTGCTTCAGGGAAAGGTATGCACAACTGAGACGGCACAGGGTTATTTCAGGGACACTTCCACCTGGGCGGCAGCCGCAAAGGAAAGCCTTGAACGCTTGATGCACAAACATGAGCTTGTTGTTATCGAAGGAGCCGGTTCATGTGCTGAAATGAACCTCTATGAAAGAGATTTTGTAAATTTCCGGACCGCCAGAGCTTCAGGGGCAGCAGTAATCCTTGTTGCAGATATAGACAGGGGAGGGGTTTTTGCGCAAGTCTCAGGGACAATCAGCATCATTCCAATCGAAGACAGAGCACTGATCAAAGGGGTTATCATCAATCGGTTTCGAGGAGATATCGAATTGTTTAAAGACGGTGTTGCCATGCTCGAAACGATGACAGGTGTGCCTGTACTCGGGGTTATTCCATATTTCCGTGGTTTCACCATTGATGCTGAAGATGCTGTTCCACTTTCGTCCAAAGTTGATCCTCCGTGTGAGCCGGAACCAGGAAAAATCGGTATAGCTGTTATCTATTTTCCTCATATATCTAACTTTACTGATTTGTCGCCCCTTGAACAAGATGCGGCAATTACACTGCATTATCTCCATTATCCCCGATCACTCAAAGGATATAAGGCACTTATTCTTCCGGGTTCAAAAAATGTTCGCGGTGATCTTGAATGGCTCATTTCTCTGGGCTGGGAACATGAAATTCATGCGTTCAGGGAAGCAGGAGGGATAATTATTGGTATATGCGGAGGGTTTCAGATGCTGGGGAAAAGTATTGCCGATCCTGATGGGGTTGAGGGTCCTTGCGGTATCAGTCGGGCACTCGGTCTCTTGGATGTCGAAACCGTACTTGAAAAGGACAAATGCCTGTCAAATATTCGGGGCATTATTGCGGGTGAGACTTGCGAGGCTTATGGCTATGAAATTCATCAGGGTAGAAGCGCTGTTTTCGGTGGATGCGTGCCTTTTATAAGGATATCAACCCGAAACAACATGCCGGAAAATGACGTTGATGGAGCAGTAAGTCCGGACGGAAAAGTTATCGGCACCTATTTTCATGGTATATTTGACGAAACTGCAGTAAAAGAGTGGTTTATATCTCTTGTGGAGCCTACGTTCAAAGCTGAACGGCAACAAAAAGGACCACAGGAGAATTATGAACTTCTTGCAAAGCATTTTTCAAGGTACCTCAATCTTGCTAAGGTTTTTGAAATTATTGATCTCCCGCTTACATGACAAGCCTTTACTATCATCTGCACGGTGGAGCAGCCATAAAAACCTCTACAGATGGTGATATGCTTGATTTTAGTGTCAATATCAGCCCGTTGTTTCCTCCTATAGGTTCACTGTCACTCGACGTATTTTCTCTTCATCGCTACCCCTCTTTGGATGGGCTCGGTATAAAAGAATTTTACAGGGTAAAGTTTGGAATCTCCAGATCACAGGTACTTTCGCTCAATGGCGCTATAGAAGGGATCTATCTTCTTCCAAGGGCATTGAGACTCAGACGCATCGCCGTGCTTTCACCTTCGTTTTACGAATACGAACGGGCAGGCAAAATTGCTGAGGCAGAAATTATTTATATTCATCTTGAGGCTGAAAACTGCTTTCAGTTACCGAAGATAGAGGTGCTTGCCAATGCTCTTGCCGGTGCCGATGCATTTTTTGCAGCAAATCCCAATAATCCCACTGGAACAGATGTGCCTCCTGAGATAATTATGGCACTCGCAAGCCGGTTTCCTGA
The DNA here is from genome assembly GCA_005843835.1 of Chlorobium sp. Classification (GTDB taxonomy): domain Bacteria; phylum Bacteroidota; class Chlorobiia; order Chlorobiales; family Chlorobiaceae; genus Chlorobium. The sequence continues at coordinate 9,172 of SZXZ01000059.1, read as the reverse complement.
TAAATGGTTTATTATAGACGAAGCGTTTATTCAATTTACACCTGATTTTCCTGTTAACTCTTTAATGAATAAGGTGACGGCACTAAAAAATATAATTGTGCTGCACTCGCTGACTAAATTTTATGCACTTCCCGGTTTGCGTCTTGGAGCAGTTATCGCCCATCAGGATGTTATCAAAGAGCTTATTAACTATAAGGAGCCTTGGACAGTTAATGCTGTCGCCGAGTCAGTTGCCGTTCGTTTGCTGGAGTGCGGTGACTACGACAATTCGCTCCGCACCATGATATTGTCAGAAAGTGCAAGAATCAGAGCATCCCTGTCGACAATTGACGGGATCATTCTTGCCGGCAGTGCAGCAAATTTTTTTCTTGCTCAATGGCAGAGTGGCAGTTCTCTTGACGGGTTGCTTGCTTATCTTGCAAATTGCAGAATTCACGTCAGGGATTGCCGGAATTTTTCCGGTCTAGAAATCAACTATTTCCGGTTTGCAGTAAGGACTCCCGAGGAGAATACCATTCTTCTTGATGCCATCAAGACTGCACCAGGGTCACCACAAAAGAGCTGAGTCATTATGGCTTTTATGGATGAGTTTATACTCCCTTTAGCATTCACTCTGGACCTTACTTTCGGTGATCCACGCTGGATGTTTCATCCTGTTAAAGGTATAGGCTGGTTTGCCGAAACAACCGAGACATTTTTGCGTCGCACCAATCTGCCGCTCAGGATTGCAGGGATATTTGCTGTTATAATTGTTGTTTGCGGTTCAGCCTTTTCAGCCTGGCTTCTCATAACCCTCTTAAGCCAGTTGCACAGAGTGGCTGGGCTTGCCCTCAGTATATATCTTCTTTATACCTCTCTTGCACTAAGGGATCTTGGCGATCATGCAGGAGCAGTGCAGGAAGCGCTCGAAAAAGGCGATATAGAGTTGGCGCGCCAGAAAGTATCTCTCATGGTCGGTCGCGATACCGCAAATCTGGACGAAAACGGCATAGCTCTTGCAGCGACAGAAAGTGTAGCTGAAAACACCGTCGACGGCGTAACCGCTCCATTATTTTATGCGCTCTTCTTCGGACCTGTTGGAGCAATCGCTTACAAAGCCATTAATACACTCGACTCGACCTTCGGTTATAAAAATGAGCGGTATCTCGAATTTGGGTGGGCATCGGCAAAACTCGATGATATTGCAAACTACCTACCTGCCCGATTGACAGTGTTGACGATAGCAGTCGCGGCACTCATCGGAAAGCTCAAATTTTTTGATACCTTCAAGGCAGTTTTTTGTGGGGCCTGGAGCCATGCCAGTCTCAACTCAGGATACCCCGAATCAGCATTTGCAGGTGCCCTCGGAGTTAGACTTGGCGGCGAAAGAAGTTATGGCGGAGTTCCTTGTCAGGCACCTCTCCTCGGAGTAAAAGAGGGTCAGTGCAACCCGCTTGTAATCAGGCAGAGTATTGCTCTCATGTGGATGACAGCCGTTCTCTTTCTCGGAGCAGGTGTAGCTGTCAGATTGTTATGGTAATCAGGGGGGTTAACCCCTAAAATATTGTGCTACAATGAAAAAACGAAGAATTCTTTTATTTACAGGAAACGGTAAAGGCAAAAGCACTGCAGCATTCGGCATGCTTGCCCGGGCTTTGGGCCACGGAATGCGGGCAAAAGTTATTCAGTTTGTTAAATCTGATGATACGGTCGGTGAACAGAAATTTTTCAGCCGTCTTGATGGCATTGAGTGGGAACAGTTCGGCAAAGGGTTTCTTCCAAAAGATCGACATAATCCTATTATGGAGCAGCACAGGTTTGTGGCCCGAAAAGGACTTGAAGCATCCATTGCAGCCCTTCTTTCACCTGATTACGATTTTGTGCTTCTTGATGAACTCTGTTTTGCCCTTAAAGAGAATCTAGTGCCTCTTGATCCTTTTCTAGAAGCCCTGCGCTTGCTTGATGATGGAAAGATAGTTGTAATAACCGGTAGAAATGCTCCGGATGCCCTTATAGCAGCAGCCGATACCGTCACAGAAATGACGATGATCAAACACGCTTACGAACAGGGTATTCCAGCACAGAATGGTGTTGAAAACTGATGCGTATTAAGAATTCTCAACTCTGTGTCGATAACCGATTTACTGCTAAAAGCCATAGAAAAGCGAGGCTGAAGGTAGTTCTTTTTTTTCTGGCACTTCTCTTTCTGCTTGCACTTTCCATGCTTCTCGGTCCTTCCGGTATTGGTATTCCCGATACACAATCTGCATCAGGTAATGCAATTATATCGCTCCGTTTCAGTCGTCTTCTGATGGGTATGATGACCGGTGCAGCCTTGTCAGCATCCGGAGTTGTCTTTCAGGCTCTTTTACGTAATCCTCTCGCTGAGCCTTATGTTCTCGGGGTAAGTGGTGGTGCAGGTCTAGGGGCAACATTAAGTATTCTCGCCGGTTCAGGAATTTTTGTTTCACTCGGGCTTCCGGTCGTTGCCTTTATAGCAGCAGTTGTAACCCTGATAATGGTATACAGTATAGCCAGCCAGGGTTCAAGTGGTCACCCTTCCGTTTACAGTCTTATATTAAGCGGAGTTATCGTCAGTTCGATATGCTCTAGTGTTATTATGTTTCTTGTTTCAACGGCCAGCGTCGAAGGTATGCACAATGTCATCTGGTGGATGCTTGGCAGCCTGCAACCGGTATCTTCAGCTCAGCAGCAACTTTCTCTTGTGCTAATTCTTGGAGCTCTTGGCGGTATATGGCTGCTTTCACCGCGCCTCAATGCTCTTGCCCTTGGTCGGGAAATGGCTCATTATCAGGGAATAGCTGCAGATTTTGTTCTTGTTGCCGGGTTACTGCTGGCAACCCTGCTTGCAGCAACAGCAGTTTCACTTTCCGGGATGATCGGGTTTGTCGGTCTGATTGTGCCCCATGTCATGCGGGCATTTTTTGGACCTGATCATCGAAAACTCGTTCCGCTTGCGGCTCTCGGCGGGGGTACATTTCTTGTTGTTTGCGATGCTCTGGCGCGCACTCTTCTTGCGCCGATAGAGATTCCTGTCGGCGTAGTGACTGCCCTTGCTGGAGGACCGTTTTTTCTGATTATACTGCAACGGAGAATGAAACAGGCCTGGATTGCATAATATGGAACAGGAAGCTTTGACTTTCAGGGATGTCTCTTCAGGATACAAGCACAGAAAAGTGCTTGATCGCGTATCCTTCAGTGTCAGGGAAGGCGAGTTTGTTTCGCTTATAGGGCCAAATGGTTGCGGAAAAAGCACACTGTTAAAGACTGCCGCTGCGCTCCTGAAACCTGTATCAGGGGTCGTTGAATTGTATGGCCAGGATGTTCAGTGCATAAGACCAGCTTTCCGGGCATCACTGCTTGGCGTTGTTCCCCAAAAAATAGAATCCCCAATGGCCTTTACTGTTTATCAGATTGTAATGAACGGCCGAATAAGCTCGATGGGTCGGTGGGGGACTGTTTCATCACATGATCATGATCTTGTGGAACGATCCATGATCTATACAGATGTTTCAGGGCTGCGAGACCGCTATTTTACAGAACTGAGCGGTGGTGAACAGCAGCGGGTTGCACTGGCGATGGTGCTCGCACAGGATCCAAAAATCATAATGCTTGACGAATCAATATCACATCTTGATATCAACCACCGTCAGGAGGTTCTTCAGATTCTTATGAATCTCAATCGCGAAAAAAAGATGACCATTCTTCTCGTGAGCCATGATCTAACCCTGTCAGCCAGCATTTCCGACCGTTTTTTACTCATGGCCTCCGGTCGACTCATTAAAGCCGGCACGCCATCAGAAGTTTTAGAACCCGAAACACTCAGCAGCGTTTACAACTGCGATCTTCGTGTCCAGCAGGATCCTTACACCGGGTACCTACAGGTAACCGGTGCACTTGACAGTCTTAATCGACGTAAAAAGCTTAATCGGACCGTTCATGTTATTGCCGGAGGAGGGAGCGGAATTGAGCTTTATCGCAGACTTCTCATCGAAGGCTATGAGGTAACAACCGGAGTACTTAACCGACTGGATTCTGACGCTGAAGCAGCAAGAGCACTTAATATTCATGCAGTGCTTGAACAGCCCTTCTCACCTGTCGGGGCCGAAGCAGTCGCTGAAGCCCTGAACATGATCGATCGTGCGGACAGTGTTATACTCAGTCAGGTTCCGTTCGGGTCAGGAAATCTTGTCAATCTTGAACTTGCAGCACAAGCTCTTAAACGTGGTAAAACCGTTCTGTTGCCTGACGGTATAGCTGATCGCGATTATACCGAAGGCAAAGCTGCCCTTCAATTAGTTTCCAGAATAATCAAGGATGGAGCCCATCAGTGGCATTCCATTCAAGACCTTATGCTTCTGTTGCATAAACTCGTAAATACTGAAAATAGATGACCTGCAAACAGCGTTTTCCGTTTCGCTTCGGTACAACCTCCTATATCATTCCTGCTGACATAATTCCTAATGTTGAATATCTTAAAGACAGGGTAGACGACGTTGAACTTGTATTGTTTGAATCTGATGAATTCAGCAATCTGCCTTCAATCTCCGATATGCAGAAACTCGCTGATATTGCGATTGAGTCTTCGCTAACCTATTCGGTACACCTGCCGCTCGATGTCTATTTCGGAAATCATGACAAAAAAGAAAGAGAGCGGTCGGTCAGCAAATGTTTCAGAATTATCCAACTTACCCGGCAACTGCCAAAATCTGCTTATGTACTGCATTTTGAGGCCGGCCCCGGTATTGATATCAACCGGTTTTCTGATGAGCGAAAGACTCAGTTCATGAATGCTCTGCGCGATTCAGTATCAATGCTCCTGGCTGGAACCAATGAAGCGCCTTCAATGTTTTGTGTTGAAAATCTTAACTATCCCTTTGAACTTGTATGGCCTGTAGTTCAGGAGTCGGGTCTTTCAGTAACGCTTGATGTAGGCCATCTTGAGTATTACGGTTTTCCGACTGCTCAGTACCTTGAAAAATACTTCAGCAAAGCAAAAGTGCTGCATATGCATGGAACTCTTGACGGAAAGGACCACAACTCACTTTCATTTTTAAAACAAGAGACGCTTGATATGGTTATGAATGCTCTGATGGAAAAAAAAGATACCGAGAGAGTTATAACAATGGAAATATTTTCACAGGACGATTTCGAATCTTCGTGTAAGGTCATGCAGCAATTTCTTCACTGAGTGCAAGTCATTCCCGCCTCCGCCTTTTTACAAAAATAATTATTGAAGCGCATCCGAGAAAGAGATACCATCCTATAAGCAGCATTATATCCTGAGGAATTTTATTCAAGGAGGCAAGATTCATAGTAGATACGTAAGGTATGGCAAAGTGAAAATAATGCAGTGTAGTTTACAGTAATTTCGGCATAAAAATAAGTAAAATATAGCGTTTGCCTAAATTGATCACACAAAAAAATACTTTTATATTTTCAAATTCATTTAGTCTTTAAGGGAGTTTTATAGGTGAAGGTGATTAAATTTTTTTTGGCCAGATTGGAGGAACATCCCTTATCCAGGGTGGGTCCCGGGCTCATTACGGGTGTTGCTGACGATGATCCCAGCGGTATTGCAACATACTCCCAGGCAGGCGCACAGTTCGGTCTCAACATGCTGTGGACCATGCCCTTGGCATTTCCATTGATGGCAGCGATTCAATCCATGTGTGCCCGTATAGGCAGGGTAACCGGCAAAGGCCTTGCCGCAAACATTAAAACCACTTTCCCTCCAATAGTACTTAAAGGAGTAGTAATTCTTCTTCTTGTCGCCAATACACTTAATATCGCAGCTGATGTTGCAGCCATGGGGGAAGTCGCGGAGCTTATCACCGGTTTTGATCGTCATACGATGACAGCTGTTTTTGTATTCGGAACACTTTTGCTGCAGGTATTTGTGCCATACCATCGCTATGTCTATTTTTTAAAGTGGCTTACTATTTCATTGCTTGCTTATGCAGCAGTGCTCTTTACCGTCCATGTACCATGGCTTGAGGTTATGCAGCGCACTGTCTGGCCGCACCTTACGCTCAATGCCGATGCAGCCGCAGTCATTGTTGGCGTTTTCGGCACAACCATCAGCCCCTACCTTTTTTTCTGGCAGGCATCCGAAGAAGTTGAGGATATGCACTCGAAACCAGGAGCAGTTTCACTCGTCTCCAATGCCAGCCTTGCAGGTGAAGAACTCCGCCGTATCGACTGGGACACATGGAGCGGAATGTTATACTCCGATCTGACAGCATACTTTATTATCCTTGCAACCGGTGTCACCCTCCATGTATCAGGAATTACAGATATCAATACTGCAGCAGACGCAGCAAGTGCTCTCAGACCTTTAGCCGGCGATTTTGCCTTTCTGCTTTTTGCCCTTGGTATACTGGGTGTTGGATTGATTGGCGTACCCGTTCTTGCAGGTTCAGGAGCCTATGCCCTTTCTGAAGCAATGGGTTGGAACACAGGTCTGGAATGCAAGGCAAAGGATGCCCGTGGCTTCTACAGCATAATAGCCGTCAGCGTGCTTCTTGGACTTGTTATTCAGTACACTCCCATCAGCCCCATGAAGGCATTATTCTGGAGCGCTGTCATTAACGGAATTATTGCAGTCCCGCTTATGGTTGTTATTATTATGCTGGTTTCAAAAAAATCAGTTATGGGCAATTACACCGCCAACCGGTCCATAGTTATTCTAGGCTGGGTAGCCGTTGCTGTTATGGGTGCGGCAGCCGTGAGAATGTTTATTCCCGGCTAGGAACACATAATTTATTTAAAGGAGGTCTTAGTGAAGATGCATCTCAACAGAAATATCCTGCGAACCATTGCCGCTTATTGTATGGCGTTCTTCGGTTGTCTGGGATTTTCTTCAGTTGCCTGTGCAGCCGATTGGCGTATCCTTGTACAGCCGATTGGCACAGAAAACGACCCGTTTCTTGTTGACCCAGTTCAACTCAACCGGAATTACAGTGCCGGAAAAGGACCTTGGAGCCCGGGAACCAGTGTTACCAGTATTAAAACAACTGTTCCTCAATTTTTTGTTCGATTCTACAATCCGACAGCAGTACTTAATTCTTCCCGGCAGGAGGGAAGCTGGGTTATGCGTACAAATACAGTTCGCGGACTGAATGCAACGCAGATTCGCGACCTGTTTGCTCTTCCAAATACACCTACCATGATGACTCTTGGATTGTCAACGACAGGTGTATCACTCTATACCGGTATTGCAGGTCCAATAGACGGGTGGGGTAATGGCGGAGGACAACAGTCACAATCATTCAGCGGTCCATATACAACATTTTTCAACGCCCAATCCGTTACAGGCAGTGTTCTCTCTTACAAGACGCAGGCCAGTTTTCCAAGCTATATCACCCTAGGTTCATATCTTGACAGGCATTTGCCACCAGCATATTCCGATATTGAGTCAGTTTACAACGCTCTTGATGTTATCAATAATCCAGAAAGCAAAAATACTTTCAATAATGCCCTTAAAAGTATTATTCCCGCAGGTTTTGACAATATTGCAACCTCCGGAACCCGGGCTGTTCTTATGCACAGTCAGGCAATAGATGACAGAATTGACCTGTTTGCTGTTAGGGAATTTCAAGCAGGATGCTGGTCTAAAGCATTAAGAACCTCTCAGCAGTATTCCAGAGCAGGTTTTGAAGGCGATATCACTGGAGCTATTATCGGTGCTGATACAAAAACAGCTGCAAATATCCTTTCAGGAATATCCCTTGCATGGCTGCAGGGAAGTGTTGCCTGGTTCGACAATGTGGGCAAGGCAACTACAGATTATTACCGGCTTGCAGCTTATTCCGCTATACAGTTGAGCGATGCTTTTCTACAGGCATCGCTTAGCACCGGTTCGGCAAATGGCGAGAGTTCCAGAAATATTCATATCGGCACATACTACCAGCAATCCCAATACGGGCCGGTAGATTCGCCTCTAGCCACTCTTTCAAGAACAGCACAGGCAAATTACAGTGGATGGAATGCCGATGTAAACCTTCGCGGTGGTTACGTATTGCATGCCTCACCATTGACGATACTTCCAACAGCCGCCATAGGCTATCTTTACCAGACAAGAGGAGGCTTCAACGAAACTGGTGCTGAAAGTCTGGATAGTAACGTCTCAGAGGCACAATACCAGACATTTCACTGTAATTCAAAAATACGGGTTCAGAGAGAGTTTTTGTTGAACGACCATCAAAATATCACACCGTATATTTCCTTCGGATGGGATTATGATAAGCGCATCGACGACAGTGCAGTAACCGCATCCATAAACGGTTGGACAGATTACTTTACAATCTATTCACCCCGGACTGACGGACACTCTTTTAATGGACGTGGAGGCCTTTTGATGAGCATCGGTAAAAATTTTCAGATGCATGTCGACTATACCAACCAGATAGCATCCGTTTACAATGATTTCGGTTTTGAAGGGGGTGTTAATTGGGCATTTTAATTCACTTGTACTAGTAATTCATCAGTCTTTGAATTTCAAGCAGTTTGGTGTCGATGCTGTGGTTAAGTTTTACTGCTTTGTTAAAGGGCACCTGTACAATGTTATCATTCGTGATCCCTATCATGATGCTTTTCTGGTCATCAAGCAAAGCTTCAACAGCGGCAACACCAATTCTTGTGGCATTCACCCGATCATTAGCCGTCGGGCTGCCTCCACGCTGAATATGACCAAGAATTGATACGCGCACATCCAAATCAGGGTGTTCTTTACGCACTCTTTCAGCAATTTTTATTGCACCCCCACATTCATCACCTTCCGCTACTATAATAATTCCGCTGGTCTCCTTGTTTTTATACCCCTTATTTAGAAAAGCATTCAACTCTTCATGCTGTTCCGTCGACTCAGGGATTAATATAACCTCAGCACCACAGGCGATTCCGCTATACAAAGCAAGCAGACCGGCTTCACGACCCATGACTTCAACAAAAAAAATCCGTCCATGCGATCTGGCTGTATCTCTGATTTTATCAACAGCTTCAACAACAGAATTTAAAGCAGTTTCGTATCCTATGGTATAATCCGTTCCAAACATATCATTATCAATTGTGGCAGGAATACCGACAAACGGAATATTGAATTCCTGCGACATAACCAGGGCACCGGTAAAAGAGCCATCACCACCAATAACAACAACTGCATCTATTTCAG
>SZXZ01000099.1 GCA_005843835.1 Chlorobium sp. | reverse complement strand
GATTGAACAACAGGTCAAATTTTTTGGAGAGAATCTCTTTGTAATAGCGCTTTATGTTTCTTTTGGAATGATAGACAGCGGTGACATTGGGGTCCGCACTGAAAAAGTTAAAAATAATCTGGCTGAAGGCAATAACGTATATCGACAGTTCGGGGTAATCTCTTCGGAGGGTACCAATGAGGGGGGTAAGCATAATACAGTCACCGTAGCACTCTCTTGCAAGAATGACAATGCTTTCAGGTGTTTTTTCTATGCGGGGCGTTGATTGGCGATGTTTTGCAAAAAATTGGAGGGTTTTGGCCAGACGTTCCCGGAATACTTTATGATCTTTTTTTTTCGATTTCATGCCCTTCTGCTGGAGGTGAGTTACTTTGTTACTTGTTCGAGCAATCGTTCATATTGAGTAACGACTGTTTGGAGTGCAAATTTTTCTTCAACAATTTTTCTGGCTTCCCGGCCTATCTTTTTATAATCAGATCGCAGTAACGTTACCACTCCATGAGCAAGTTCGTTGCTGTTGTCGGGTTTTACAATAATACCCGAGTGATTGTTTTTTATTATATCGACTAACCCGCTTCCTGTTGTTGCAACAACAGGTTTTGCTGATGCCATGGATTCAAGGGCACTCATTGACATACCCTCTTCGGGTGAAGGCATAATGGTGATATCAACACCGGCTAGAATTTCAGGTATATCTGTTCGGAAGCCGGTAAAATGCACCTTGTCAGTCAGGTTGAGCTGTTTTGTCAATACTTGGAGTTTTTGTTCAATACGTCCAGTTCCAACGATAATAAAACGAATCCGGCTGATTTGTTGCATTATTATCGGCAAGGCATTAATACAACATTCCAGCCCTTTGTTTTCGTCCAATCGGCTGATCACAGCCGCCAAGTATTCCTCAGAATTAACACTGCTGCTGTTTGTGCCCTGCAGGCTGAAGCGGAGTAGATCAATGCCATCATATATCACTGAAATTTTGTGGTCAGGGATAGCAAAATCCTCTATAAGTTCGCGTTTGATTTTATCTGATATAGCAATAATTCTGTCAACCAGTTTACTATAAAGAAAGGTATTGATGTATTTTTTTAACCCTTTTTTTCTGTATGGAACATTACGGGTGAGTATGACCGGTCTTTTGGTTAACCTTCCAGCCAATGATGCTATCCAATAAAACATCGGGGAACAGATTTCGATCACATCAATATTGTTCTTAACGATAAGTCGTACAATTTTTGGAATGACCAGAATGTTTATATCATTTTTTGGATTAACCTTGCATACTGGAATGTTTTCTTCTGAGAGAGCGCTCGATAGGCCACTTTCGTGTAAACAACAGATTGTTATGGTGTGACCGCGCTTTATAAGCTCTTTACTGTAGAGAAAGATTCTGTTTGCTCCACCGGACCACCCTGGTGTAGCATCAAATATCAGGATATTCATTTGATAGAATCCGAATAGTTGGTGGTTTTAAAACGATAAGGTATAACATTCCAAGAGATTCATTGTAACGGTTATCATATAAAATCAATGCTGACATTTGCTTCCCCCGATCCTTTTGCGCCGAGGCGGCTCTCTTTTTTGGCCAATACGTTATTCTTAATCGGCATTATGGTGCTTTATCCGATTGCCGGAGTTCTGCTGTTTATGCTTGTTAATAATGGCAGCGTCGCGGGAATTTCTTTACTGCATATTGACAGAAGCATGCTGCCCTTGATGCGCATTATTCAGGCTGTCGGCCAGATTCTTGTTCTCGCCCTGCCCGTAATTATGCTTGCCGCCTGGCATACCGGCAGAAAAAATCCATTTTCGCGGGAGTGCCTTGCTTTTTTAGGCATACGAAAGGATTTCAACGCTGGTGCTGCAGCACTTGCGGTGAGTGGTATATTTCTTCTTCAGCCTTTATTATATACAGTTACTGCATGTCAGGACCTGTTTCTCTGGCCTGCCTTAGGCTCTGCAGGCTCAGAAGTGGTTCGCCAGCGTGAGTTGATGGAGTCGTTTATTAAGGAGCTTGCTCTTGTCCGGACGCTTCCGGAATTTTTTTCGGTGGCGTTTGTTCTTGCTCTTACTCCAGCTGTTTGTGAGGAATTGCTGTTCAGGGGTTACATTCAGCAAAATTATACCCGCTCGATGTCGAAAGGTGGAGCAGTGCTTTTGACAGCAAGCGTTTTTGCTTTTTTTCATATGAGTGCCGCAAATCTTTTTCCCCTTGCGTTGCTTGGGTGGTATATTGGCTATATTTATAGCAAAACAGGTAATTTGGCGCTTTCTATTTGTGCTCATCTGGTTAACAATTTTGCAGCCCTCGTTCTTCTCTTGTTTGCCGATAATGGGGATTTGACAAAATGGTTTCAGCCTGAATCTTTGCTGGGTGCTTTGTGGTGGTGGCTGTTTGTCGGGGGAAGTTTGCTGTTGTTTGTGATGGTTGTCCGGTGGTTTTCTGCCGATATGGTTACGAGGCTTTGACAATCGTGCTGATCAGAAGTCTAAACATTGATGTATGGGTAAGCTTTTAAGCGTTAATTTATTACAGAGGGTTATTGTAGCTCTGGCGGGTATTCCATTGCTGCTTTGGCTGGTCAAGTTGGGTGGGGTCTGGTTTTTTGCCTTTTTTTTGTTGTTGGCTCTTGTGGCTGTTTTTGAGTTTCATCGTCTTGCCTTGCATAAGGCTCATCCTCCGGCCCTCTGGATTGTCCTTGTGATAACATTCCTTTTTCAGCTGAACTTTTATAAGCCTTTTGCTGAAGTATGGGAGCTTTTGCTCATTGTGGTTGTCGCTCTTCTGGTGATGGAGCTTTTTCTTAAAGATGGCTCTCCGCTGCTTAATTTGGGATCAATATTTCCAGGTCTGCTCTATGTCAATCTATCGTTTGGTTCGCTGTTGAAACTGCGTCTCGGAGACCCCGATGGAAAAGGGGTAATTATTGTTTTTCTTATGTTTTTCTGTGTCTGGTCGACCGATATTTTTGCCTATTTCGGCGGAAGTCTCGTGGGTGGAAAATTTATTCATCGAAAATTATTTGAACGTCTCAGTCCCCACAAAACATGGGAAGGTTTTTTGTTCGGATTGGCTGGCAGTATTGCTGCATCAATAATCTATGGCAGTTATGTGCCGCAGTTCTCCTTTAAGACTGTCTTGATGACAGGAGTGCTGATAGGGTTGGCCAGTCCTGCCGGTGACCTGATAGAATCGATGTTCAAGAGAGATGCCGGGGTAAAAGATTCTTCGGGTCTGATTCCCGGTCATGGTGGAGTTCTTGACCGGTTTGATACTATTATGTTTGTATCGCCATTTATCTATTTGATTGCGTCTCGAATGTGAAGTTTTTTTTGTTGAATATGCTCGCTGGCTTAATGGTTAAATGTTTTTTTATATTATCCGTTTAAATTCAGGTGCCGGGGATATATTACCTGCAGACAGGATTACTAATTTTCAAGAGGTTTAAAGAATGAAAATTGAAGGTCTTCTTTCAGAAAAAAATATTGTTTTAAATCTCGACCTGACCTTAAAAAGTCAGGTTATAGAAAAGATGATTACTCTTGTGGAGGGCCATGCTGGTGTGAGTGATATCAGCAGATTGCGGGCAGATGTTTTACATCGCGAACAGGAAATGTCAACAGGTATCGGCAAGAGCATAGCTCTTCCTCATGCTAAAACTGAGGGGGTTACCGAGCCGGTTATGGCGTTTGCCACTCTCAGCAGTGATTTGAATTTCGACTCGATTGATAATGAGCCGGTTCGTCTGGTTTTTCTTCTTGCAACTCCGGAGGATATGCTTGCAGAACATTTAAAGCTGCTTGGACGTATCACCAAGCTTGCAGGTCGGGAGGATATTCGCCAGAGACTGATACTTATCGAATCAGCAGCAGAGGTTATTGAGCTTTTCAAGGAAGAGGAAAAAGATCTTCCTCATATATAATATTTTACCAGCAGAGGATTTTTATAGTTATGTCGCAGTACCAGGCAGTAAAGGGCACAAGGGATATTTTTCCCGAAGAGGCTGCTCAGTGGAAGTATGTTGAAGGAATAGTGCACTCTCTTGCCTCCCTTTACGGATTTTCTGAGATACGGACACCGGTTTTTGAGTATACGGAGCTTTTTCAGAGAGGCATTGGTTCGACAACGGACATTGTCGGAAAAGAGATGTTTACGTTTCAACCTGACCCCAAAGGCCGGTCTCTCACCTTGCGTCCGGAAATGACTGCCGGTGTAATGAGGGCAGCGCTCCAAAAAAATCTACTTTCGCTCGGCCCTGTTCACAAGCTTTACTATATCAGTGAGCTTTTTCGAAAAGAAAGGCCTCAGGCTGGTCGGCAACGGCAATTTTCACAGTTTGGGGCTGAACTTATCGGAGTATCATCACCTGCTGCGGTTGCTGAAGTTATGACGTTGATGATGCAGGTTTTCGAGTCGCTTGGTCTGCATGGTTTAAAACTGAGGGTCAACACTCTTGGCGATACCGAAGACAGGCTGCGTTACCGCGAAGCATTACAGTCCTATTTTGCACCGTTTCACCATCTGCTTGATGAGGCATCAAAAGAAAGGCTCGAAAAAAATCCGTTGAGGATTCTTGATTCAAAAAATCCTGCGGTGCAGGATATTGTTGCAGGGGCCCCGAAGTTGTACGATTATCTCAATCAGGCGGCTGTAGAGGATTTTGAAAAGGTACTTTTTTACCTCGGAGAACGGGGTATAGCTTATGAAATCGATCATCGTCTCGTCAGGGGACTTGATTATTACTGTCACACCGCATTTGAGGTTACCAGTTCAGAGCTGGGAGCGCAGGACGCCATAGGCGGTGGCGGGCGTTATGATGGCCTTGCCCGTGAGCTTGGCAATGCTTCGGATGTTCCGGCATCAGGGTTTGCTGTAGGGATGGAGCGACTGTTGATTACCATGGAAAAGCAGGGTCTTTTTGCTGCCCTTAATCCTCACGGGCCGCTTGTTTATGTTGTTGTACAGCAGCAGGAACTGATTGACCATGGACTTATGGTTGCATACAGGTTACGCAAGGCTGGTATTATGACGGAAATAGATTTGGCAGCAAGAAGCATGAAAGCGCAGATGAGAGAGGCAAACAAAGTGAGGGCATCCTATGCGCTTTTTATCGGCTCAACAGAATACACCACAGGGCAGTATTCGTTGAAAAATCTTGTTACCTCTGAACAGACCACTCTTTCACTGGATGCTGTGCTTGAAATTCTGCGTGAACCTGCCGCAAAGGATCTGTTTAACTTATGACTAAAATAAGACATAAGGTTACACTCTATGGAAAAAAAGAGTGCTGCTTGTGTGATGAGGCAATGGATGTTCTGCTGAAAGTGCAGGTTTTAGAGCCATTCGATCTTGAAAAAATCGATATTTCTGATAATTCGGACCTCCTTGCCGAGTTTGGACTTAAAATTCCGGTTATTTCAGTTGACGGTATTCAGGCATTCAAGTATCGTGTGAACGAAACAAGACTTCTCGGGTTATTGAGAGCTTCGTGACGAACCTGCAAGGTTCATAACAGTTTTCCTGCGATGTTTAAATTTATTCTTCTTGTTATTGCTTTATTTCTTTTGCTGCGCCTGGTTTTAGGTGTGCTGAAATTTGGTTTGCGTGTTTTTACTACAGGGTTTCTCAGAAGTTCCGCTCATCGGCCGGAATCTTTTTCTTCGGATCAGAATATTGAAGAGACTGATTATGAAGTGATAGATAGCCACCTCAAAGACAACGAGCAAAAAATTGGGTCATAAGGTTATTTTGCTGTTGACAGCTTTTTTTGTACATTGGCCTACTTGATTTGACGACTGGTGGCATTATCTTATCAGAGAGTGGGGGTTCCCCACTTTTTTGTTTTCAATAAATATGTTTGTGTGGGGTTTTCATGCTTGAGCGCATCAGAAATTGTGTTCTCCAGATAATTGCAGAGTCCATTGGTACACGGGGCGAAGGAGCATATTTTATTGATCTTAAGGTAAAAGGTACTGAGCGGAACCGGAAAATAGAGCTGCTGGTTGATGCTGATGATGGCATCCGCATTCATCAGTGTGCCTATCTGAGCAGAAGACTTCGGGAACGACTTGAAGGTGATGAGGAGCTGCTTGAGTTAATTGGAGAAAATTTTGATCTGGTTGTTTCCTCGCCCGGTCTTGGTG
>SZXZ01000084.1 GCA_005843835.1 Chlorobium sp. | reverse complement strand
TTGAAAGTTCTTCAGCCGTCGAAAGCCTGTCAATTCCGTGAACAAGTTTAACTTTGTTGATTATAAAGCGCACCTTATTTGACTGAAGATGACCTATAAAATGCCAGTTGATCGGAGTGTTTTCAAGGATGGGATCCTGGTATTTGTCAAGAAACTCCTGTACATAGCTTTCTCCAAACTCAATTTGTCCTGCATTATACGCCTCTTTTATGAGTGGTGCAGGTTTTGTTTTGGATACCGCAATCAATCGGACATCACTTGGCAGTCTGCCCGCACTGATGCAGGCAGCTGTTATCTGATGACGTATAGTCTGGATGTTGTCCGAAATGCTTGCCATGTGGTTTAACCATTAAGACTTTACCGCAGGCACAATAGTATTGATGGTGATCGGAACAAGAGGGTTGTCATTTGGATCGGTTTTAACCACAGCAATTTTTTCCACAACATCCATTCCGGAATCAACGACACCGAAAACGGTATATTGACCGTCAAGAAAGGAATTGTCCGAGTGATTAATATAAAATTGGCTGCCGGATGATGCCTTTTGTGGATTGTTATCCCTTGCAGCAGCGAGGGTTCCCTTTTTGTTTGGATGATGGATCTCAGCAGGAATACGCGTGGAAGGTCCTCCGGTACCATGCAAAGAGCGCTTGTCATCATGCCGCGACAAAGGGTCTCCTGTTTGTATCATAAACCCATCGATAACACGGTGAAACCGTATGCCATCGTAATAGTTTTCACCTACAAGTTTGATAAAATTATCTCGATGCTGAGGTGTGTCATCATAAAGAGATATGGCGATGTCACCAAGGCTGGTTTTGATAATGAACTGTTCGGGCATGGTAAGCTTATTTAACCTCTTTTTAGTAAGTAAAAAATGCGTGAAAGTATGTTACTTGACTTTTCCTGAAATTTTCCAGAGGGATCTTTGCGCTAACGCTGCCCCCGTTGATCCGGGGAAGTCAGTGATTATTTTTGTATAAATCTCCGATGCTTTTTGAAGCTGGTTTATCGCTTGGTAACTGTCGGCTGCATGGGTCATGTATTGTGCCTTCAGTACACTATTTTCAGCCTTTTTTGAAGCTTCCTGGTAAGATTCCGCAGCGAGGCCGAATTGATTTTTACCAACATATGAGTCACCGGCACCTGCCAAAGCAGCCGCAGCAAGGTCATTATTCTTGAGAGATACGGATTTAAATACATTTAAGGCCGAATCATACTCCTTGAGCGAGTAGTAAGCATTTGCAAAAAGCAAACTCGCCATATTTCCGCTTGGGGTACCTGCGTAATCTTCAGAAATTTTCTTAAGTCCATCAATACTCCCTGTACCGTTGATTGCATTTCTAAAGTCACCTCGGTCCAGAAGGGGAGTTATTCTTGACAGCTTTAGTTCAGCTTCCTGTTCACTGGTTTGCTGGTGACGCATCCAGAAGAAAATCCCACCTCCAATACAAACAAGCAGAATAAGGGCACCGATAACCACAGCTTTATATTTGATGGCAAAATAAAGAAGATTGTCCTCTGCCGATGGTTTTATGTTGTTCACAACGGGCGCGCCAGTTTGTATTTCTTTCATAGGTGATAGGTATAGGATAAGTTACTGCATTGGTTTTTTGGTTCCCGCAAATGTTTATTTCCGGTATTCCGGCATCAAACCTAAGCAAGTTTGCCTGAATTTCAAAATAACTGCGTATTGATGGATACCAAAAATTGCTGTTATTTAAGGTGCTGATAATCTAAACAATTCATAAGTATTCTGAGCAATGCCTTTCGCGGTTTCCTCTATCGGAATTTCTCTGATACGGGCAATGGCGCCGGTAATGAGAGGAATATAGGCAGGCTCATTGCGTTTTCCCCTGTGGGGAATAGGTGCAAGGTAGGGGGCATCTGTCTCTGTCAGAAGATCGTCAAGAGAAACCTGGCGGATAACATCAGGCAACAGCGAATTTTTATAGGTTACAGTACCGGGAATGGATAGTTTGAATCCTTTGCGGATACATTCCTTCGCAATCACAATATCGCCGGAAAAGCAGTGCATTACCCCGCGCATGCCTGAATGGCTTTCTTCGTTCAAGATACGAAGCATATCTACCCATGCATCACGACAATGGATAACAACCGGCATATCAAGAGAGTGCGCAAGTCTGAGCATTTGACGAAATGCCTGCTGCTGGGCATGCTCGTTATAGTCAGGATAGTGATAGTCAAGTCCAATTTCACCAATGGCGACAACTTTAGGTGACTTCGCAAGAGTTTCAAGTTCTTCAAAAACGCTTTCTTCAACAAACTGAGATGCTTCATGAGGGTGAAGGCCAACATTTGCATATATAAAATCGTAATTCCTGGCAAGTTCAATCGATTTTTTGCTGGTAGCAACATTAACTCCTGGATCGACGAGCACATGTACCTTTTCTTCTATTAATCGCTCAATGACCTGATTTCTGTCAAGGTCAAATTCAGGGAACGACAGGTGGCAGTGAATGTCAACAAACATGGTTTGTTTCTTTTGAAATACTGTCAGGAAAAATGTTGTGATGAAAAAGAATGAGCATACAGGCCCCTATTGTAATTGCTGAGTCTGCAATATTGAAAATAGGCCACAGAGAAAGGTAGATTCCAAACATTTTTCCATGATAGAGGTCAAAATAAATGAAATCCACGACCCGACCGATCATCACCCTGTCAATCATGTTTCCTGCGCCTCCTCCGACAATAAGCGAAAAAGGGACAACGAAAAGTGCAGTTCTATTTTTCGAGAAAATAACATAAATGAGCACCATAACGGTGATAAGTCCTGTCATAAGAAGGAGTATAGCCGGGGGCGCAAATTCCATCCCAAAGGCAACACCCTTATTTTCTGTATAGGTCAGCGACAGCAGGTCAGGAATGATCGTTATGCTTTGGGCTGCATCCCTGAGAAAGGTAATGGCCAGTTTTTTTGTGAGTTGATCAACGGTGACAACAAGCAGAATAAGGGTGAAAAACAATTTCATTAGTGAGAAAAAATAAGCAGATTTTTTGATGTGGGGGACAGTTTATTTGTAAACGTTTTCTTGAATCTTTTTCAAAAGAGTTTTCCGAACGTCTGCTATAGGCATCGGCATACCGGTCCAGAGTGTAAATGAGCGATCAGCCTGACCAATAAGCATTTCAATGCCCGAAATAGTTGTAGCATTAGCCTGCCGTGCTGCTTGCAGGAGTGGGGTATCAAGAGGGTTGTAGACCATGTCGTAGACTATCTGGTCATGGTTAATCAAGTTCTGTTCAACAGGAATTACAGAATTATAGCCTTCGTTGTCGCGTCCTTTTGTTCCAATCGGCGTCGCGTTGACAATAACACGGCACTCTCTGACTTTTTCCAGATCATCAGATTTTACTAGAGTGATCGGAAAGGTTTCCTTGTAACCAGTTTCATCAAGCAACAATCTGGCTTTTTTTGGGTCACGAACAAAAAGCAAAATCTCTTTAGGCATGAAAAATTGCTTGAATGCCTCGATTGCTGCCAGAGCGGCTCCTCCTCCTCCAAAAATACCGACAAGGTTGTCTGTTATGCGGCCCTTGTAAGGCAATAAAGGTGTTGCAAATCCGGTAATATCAGTGTTATGGCCAATGAGTCTGCCATTATCATTGACGATGGTGTTGACAGCCTTTATGACAGTGGCTTCATGCGAAAGCTCATCAAGAAAAGGTACGACAGTTTTTTTATAAGGGATAGTGACATTAAATCCAGCAATACCGAGTGCTTTTGCTCCACGAAGGGCATCAGGTATCAGTACTGGATCTGCAATGTTAAAAACGGTATAATAATACGGAATACCAAGTATTTCGCAAGCAGTGTTATGAATAAGCGGAGAGTATGAATAATCCACTGCCCGGCCAATGAGGCCGAGTATTTTGATAGCTTTCGTCATGCAGTCGGAGCTCTCTACGTGATCATGAAATACCAAGCATCAATCTGACTGAATCCTGCTGATACAGTTCAGGGAAAGTACTCTGAAAAAGCTCCTTTTTATCTGGATCAATCTTGAACGCTTTGCTTAGTGCTTTCAAGGTACTAAGCTTGTCACCCATAGCAAAATAGGCAGCTGCAATTTCGAAGTGAGCATCTGCTGAAAGAGGTTGAAGTTTCAGAGATTGCTGTAGCGCATCAATGGATGCATTTATCTGACCGGCTTCTCTGAGAACAATGGCAAAATCAACCCAAATCTGGGGGTTTTCAGCATCAAGTTTTATTATTTCCCTATAGGTTCCTATTGACTTTTCAAGATGATTGAGATTGTACTCTATTTCAGCTTTAAGCAAGAGAAACTCAATACTGTCAGGGGTTGTCTTCAGAGCCTGTTCTGTAGCTGTATACGCCTCTTCATACTCTTCCAGAGCTTCATGGCAACAGGCAAGTGCAAACCATGCATCTCCAAAATCACTGCTGACATTGATACAACGGCTGTAGCAGTGTATGGCATCACTGTACTCCTCAAGTTCTTCATATGCAATGCCAAGATTATAAAGAGCATTTATATCGTCCGGCTCATACTCCAGAGTTTTCAGATAGCTTTCGGCGGCATCTTCAATACGGCCTGTGATAGCAAGTACATTCGCACGGTTATACCATGCTGAACTGAAATCATCAGAAATAGCCAAGGCCATGTCGTAAGCATCAAGCGCATCTTCATAGCGTTTCATTTTGCTCAGGACGAGACCATTATTGTACCACGCATTAATATTATAAGGATCATGATCAAGCGTTTTGCAATAACAGGAAGTACTTGCTTCAAGGTTGCCAAGAACATCTTTGCAGTAAGCAAGTTCATACCATGCATCAGCAAAGTCAGGATCGATTTCCAAGGCATGCTCAAAATCCGATTCAGCTTCCTCAAATCGTTCCAGTCGCTGCAGAATAATCCCTTTGTAGTAATGATATTCCTTTTCAATAGAGGAATCTATAATGACATCGTCAAGTTCCTCAAGAGCCTCATCCAGACTGCCGGTGTTAAAATATGCAAGCGCAAGATTGAGTCTCATTTCGCTGTCAGACGGACTGAATACAATTGCCTTCTGAAACGCCTTGAGTGCATCCTCAAAACAGCCGTTCAACGTAAGGCAGTTTCCAAGGTGGAACCATGTCTCAGTGTTGTAGGGCGCAATTTCTTCGAGACGATGAGCAACCGTAAGGGCTTCAAGCAGAAAGCCTTCTTCATTATACTGATTGATCCTGTCTAGAAGCTCCTCCACATCAAACATGCAATCAAGCCCCTCAAGATCAGGGGGTTCTTTGCCTGACGCTCCTGTTGGGTTATGATAATTATCGTCGAAAAAATCAGGTGCGTTCATAAACAATCGTAAAGAATTTCTCTATCATCCGCCGTACTACTCATCTATAAATATAACAGAATTTTATTAAGAAAAACATAGTGAGGATATGGCTTTGGTTACAACAGGAACATTCAAGGTCTATAAAAACGGAAAACTGCTTCAGCATTTTTTGATCCTGTTACAGCCTTCAGTTCCTCAATTGTGGCTTGCGATACGGCGTCAGCAGAACCAAAATGCTCAAGCAGCCTGAACGCGGTTTTCTCTCCAAGTCCTTTTATAGTAGTCAGTTCGGTTTGTAAAGTTCTCTTTGTTCTCAGTTTCCTATGATAGGTAATAGCAAACCGGTGAGCTTCATCTCGAAGTTGCTGTAGCAACTTGAGTGCCGCCGAGGTTTTTGGCAGGTTGAAAGAATCTTTTATGTCAGGCATAAAAATTTCTTCAATTCGTTTCGCCAGACCTATTACCGGAATCGATAAACCAAGAGTATTCAGGATATTAAATGCAGTATTGACCTGACCCTTTCCTCCGTCCACTACAATCAGGTCAGGGAGAGGAAGTTCTTTGGATAATGAACCACCATAACGACGCATCATAACTTCTGCCATGGCGGCATAATCATCCGAACCTTCAAAAGTTTGCAGTTTGAATTTTCTGTAATCAGATTTTTTTGGCTTTCCCTTTTCAAAGCACACCATTGAACTGACATAATCAGTTCCTTGAAAATGAGAATTATCAAAACATTCAATTCGTTGCGGGATTTTAGGAAGATGCAGCAATTCTCTGAGTGCAGTAACGCCATGGTGTTCGCGAGCAGCTTCACCTCTTTTTTGTTTCTGGATAAGGTATTCCTCCAGATGGTGTTGCGCGTTTTGACGGCACATTTCAACGAGATGTGCTTTTTCGCCGATTTGAGGAACAAGAAACCTGATATTTTTTTTCTCCTGCTTTTCCTCTATGAAAGCTTTTATAGCATCCTCTTCATCGATGGCAAGAGGTTTTTGAAGAAGAATCTCATCAGGAATAAGTTCAAGGGTTTCCAGATAGTATTTTTCAACCACTCTCGTCTGGAGTTCAACCTCTGTTTCACCGTTTGTATTACTTATATAGATGTGCTGTGAGCCAAGCAGTTTTCCTTCACGGATTTTAAATATCACTCCACAACCTTCGTTTTCTCCGCTGGCAATCGCAAAAACATCCCTGTCCATGCCATCGCCGGTTACAATTTTCTGTCGTTCAGCATAGCGCTTCAAGCTGTCGAGTTGTGTTTTTATTTCAGCAGCCTGCTCAAATTTCAATTCCGAGGCAAGTCTCTGCATAGTATCGGTGAGTGAGCGGATCATGCTGGAAGTTTTTCCTTTCAAGAGTAGCGTAATCTCCTTTATCATAGCAAGATACTCCGCCTCAGAAAATAATCCCTCACAAGGTCCCTTGCATTTATGGATATGGTAATCGAGGCAGACCTTGTATTTTTTTGATGCAATATTCTCTTTACTCAGGTGATATTTACAGTTGCGCAAGGGAAATATCGACCCAATGAGGTCAAGAATAGCCCTTAGTTGACGTGCTTCGGTATATGGCCCGAACCATGTGGAACCATCCCTTTTCACCTGACGTGTAAAAAAGATTCGAGGGAAAGGTTCATGAGTGATGACCAGATAAGGATACGTTTTGTCATCTTTTAAATTCACATTGTAACGTGGCTTAAGTTCCTTGATAAGATTATTTTCAAGAATCAGTGCCTCGACCTCCGAAGAGGTTATAATGACTTCGAAATCAGCAATATGACTGACAAGCACCAGCGTTTTGCCGAAAAGCTGCTGCTGATTTCTAAAGTATGAACGTACCCTGTTACGGAGATTTTTTGCTTTGCCGACATAGATAACCCGGCCATGAGTGTTTTTGAACTGATAAACCCCTGGACTGGTCGGCAATGTTGAAAGTTTTTCATCAAGAGCTTTTCGTATTTCGGAGAGAGGGGTTAGAGCATCTTGAACATCCATAGGTAGCTTCAGTTGAATTCTTTTCTTTATTACTGTTTTAGGGTACCGAAAAACAATAAACAAAAAAAGGGAAAGCCGCATTCTTTATGCAGCTTTCCCTTGAAAAAAAGAACAGGTCGAAGTTATTGGATGTCTTCAAGAGTATCGTATTCCCCTTTCAGTGCAAAAACACCGAAAGTAATAAGGCTGAATGCGATAATCGGCATAAGCACGACAATAACAATAGACCAGAAAATCCAGTTTTCTTCACTGGGTTTTGCTGCAATCTCCTTCATTGCCTGCTTTATAACCAGAGGGACTATCCCGACACCCATGAGTGCCCAGAGAAGCCCGAAAATCCTTTTTATTGCTGACATAATTACATTGATTTAAAAAGTTCTTGGTTACTCAACGTCCAGGTTATTGGTCTTGTTGGATATGTATAGCGATCCAATGACGAAACTTACACCGGCAATTAATATCGGGTACCACAGGCCGGCAAGTGGATCAGCTGGAGGCAGACCTGGGCCCGGACGTGTTGCTTCAACAAGTCGAGTTGAAATAAGCGGGACCAGACCACCGAATACGCCGTTACCGATATGATACGGCAAAGACATCGAGGTATAACGGATACGGGTCGGGAAAATTTCAACAAGGAACGCTGCAATCGGTCCGTAAACCATGGTAACAAAAATTACCTGAATAAAGACAAGGCCGATCATTTTGTAATACAGGTTCTGAGGAAGCGTTACTTCCTTTTTGGTTTCAGGTTTCAGCTTGTCTTTCGGAAGGGCGGCTTTAAGAGCTGGATCAACCGGGAATTTGGCTTTTACAGTTTCCTTAAACGTTGTTCCGTCAGTAAATGCCTTCGTTGTAATGGTGGTAATAAGTGAGTCAGCACCTTTCATGGTATTTTTCACTTTAACCTCTTTCTTTTCCACAATCTCAACCTTATTCTTAAGGTTTGCCTCGTTGTACATGACCGTGTATATCGGACGATAGGCGATGACGGCAATAAGCATACCTGCCATCATAATGTACTTGCGGCCAATTTTATCGGAAAGTGAACCAAAGAGAATAAAGAACGGTGTTCCTAAAAGCAGGGCAATCGAAATGATCAGGTTGCTCTGTACAAACTCAATGTTACATGCGTTCTGCAAAAATGAAAGCGCATAGAACTGACCAGTGTACCAGACAACACCCTGACCAGCTGTTGCACCAAGCAAAGCAATAAGAACCATTTTCAGGTTGTCTTTTTCCTTAAAGCTTTCAGCAAGAGGGTTGGCAGATGTTTTGCCTTCCTTCTTCATTTTGACAAACAGCGGAGATTCCGACATTCTCATACGGATGAAGACCGAAACTGCCACAAGGAACGCTGAAAGGATGAAAGGAATACGCCATCCCCAATCAGAAAATGTTTCAACACCAAGCGTCTGACGAACAATAAGAATAACTCCAAGCGAAAGGAACAAGCCAAAAGTTGCCGTTGTCTGGATAAAACTGGTCCAGAAGCCCCGTTTACCCGCTGGTGAATGCTCAGCCACATAGGTTGCAGCGCCGCCATACTCACCTCCAAGAGCAAGACCTTGAAGCAGTCGTAAGATAAAGACAATCGCCGGTGCAAAAAACCCAATGGTTTTATAGCCGGGAACAAGACCGATGGCGAACGTGGAGCCGCCCATGATAACCAGAGTAACGAGAAAAGTGTATTTACGGCCGATAAGATCACCAAGACGACCGAAGAAAAGTGCACCAAAAGGACGGATTACAAAACCTGCGGCAAATGTTGCCAATGTAGCAAGCAGTGCGGCTGTCGGGTTGTCCTTCGGGAAAAACTGTTCTGAAATAATTTTCGCAAGACTTCCGAAAATATAAAAGTCATACCACTCGATAAGCGTTCCTACCGATGACGCGGCAATAACCCTCCGGGTACTGGTCACCTCTTCGGTTGGGGAAACGTTTCTGACATTTTGTGCCATAAAAGTTTTCTTAGATTGTTAAAAAAATTGAATTGAACTGCTTGCCCGAATCTTCTTCACAGGCATTTATTTGATAAACTCATGCTCATTCTCCTTGACCACAAGAACAGGACATGGAGCACGGCGTATCACATGTTCAGCAACGCTGCCGAGTATCATCCGTTTCAGGCCGCGGCGACCATGTGAACCCATTATAATGACATCAGCTTCCTGCCGTTTGGCATAGTCAAGAATGCACTCTTCGGCAAAACCTTCATAAATCACATAATCAGCAACAATACCCGCCATTTTCTCTTCTTCGATTAAAACGCTGAGTTGTTTTTCAGCATCTGCACGTTCTTTTTCAAGTCCGTGTGAATAATTGATAGTTGGATCATTCTCGATAACGCCGACAAGAAAGACCTCTCCACCGGAGAGTCTTGCAAATTCGTTGGCGTATTGCAGCGCTTTGCGCGACAAACCCGAGAAATCAACCGGGCAAATGATTTTTTTAATGGTAATCATAGTACCGCTGTTGTTGTTTAGTTATTAAAATAATGCAGGTTAAAAACGATTCATCCCAATACTGCCCAATGCATGGGTAGTAATTACGGTATTCAACAAAAAAGTCTACATTTTGCTGGTAAAAAACTTGCAGACTCTCAGTTTTACAGGAAACAAAAACCCTTTTTACGTGGATTGTCTCTTATTTGTATGCCGAAAAAAATGTAAAGGAAAAAGTAAAGAAGCCGTTTCGTGCCGTTAGTTAATGTTTTTTTATTCGCGCTGTTACGGTTGGCTTCCTCTAATATCGTTAAAATTCCTGAAGTAACAATTGTTAGATTTCAAGAATAATGCTCACGAAGATAATGTATGAGCAGAAACAAATGTAAAAGTAAAAAAAAGCCGCAGTTGCCTGCGGCTTTTTAACAGGTAATCTGTGATTTAGAAGGTCACTGTAGCCCAGAGTTCTGAACGAAGACGACCGCCGTTTGTATCGGTTGAAAGAGAATTATTGTGATCTTTAGTTGTCAGGTAACGAAACGTTGGCTGAATAGTAAAGTTACCTTTAGCTGACTCATGAATATTGATTTTGTACTGTGCCCATACAAACTGGTTGGTATATACATGTGATGCAGCTAAATCGGTTGATTTATCAGTGGTCTGGTTGTAATCATACCAAGCCATGAATGGACCGTATTCACCTTTAATCCTAAAGAGATCACCGAAGTAATCAATTTTTGCGCCAGCAAGTGAATTCGCGACATAAGGTGTGTTACCAGTTGCAGCACCGGAAGGTGTTGTGCCACTACCTCTTGTATAAAAACAGCTTGCTGTAAATTTAATGCCACCGATAGGCGCACTCAGGTTTGTTCCAAATGAATATGGTCTGAACCCTTGGTGGATCGGTGTTGGGGTTTGGTTCCATACATCTGATTTTGTCAGAATGGTAAGTACCTGTGGATCAAGGGTAACATCCCCAATATTGAATTTATAGCTTGCTAGCAAGCCATATCCATCGTTCATAAGGCCATCACCATTGAATGCTGTGTCACTTCCTGCGTTGTTATCAAGTACGACAACAGTTGCTTTCAAGTCACCACCGCCTACTTTTACTCCATAGTTTGCACCGTATACACGGTCGAAATTGATCGTGGCTACCGGAATGTCAAAAGGTTGCTGAGGGTATAGTGTCAGATCAAAGACAGGGTTATTAAAAGAATTGAGAGGTAGACGACCAATAGCGTAACTGTCACATGCAGTAGCATGGCCAAAATAGAACTGTGAGACCTGAAGGTTATAAACCTCTCCATTTCCATAACCCACAGTCTGCCATCCACCGGTTTTTTCAGTTTCGTTTGTGGCCATAGCTTTAAAGAAATAACCGTCTCCAAGGTCGGCAGCGGCATTCAGGCGGATACGATACTGCCAGGCAACGTTATCTTTGTTAGATGTGGCAGGATTAAGTTCTCCTCCAGTTCCGCCCCAATTTCTCATACGGACTGAAGCGTCTCCACTGAAATTCAGTTCAGCAGATGCCGGTGATGCGTATGACAGTACTGCAAACATTGCAGCAAGCGATAGCATTTTTTTCATGTGTGTTCTCCGTTAGTTTGTGTGTGTGTGAACAAGAAACAAAAGTTCCAGCCCAAATCGTATGGCTCGGAACGGCTCGAAAAAGAACGTACATTGTTACAATATCGTTAAATGTAATAAAAATAGCATGAAAAGACCAAATGTGACTTTTCTAGACTTGGTAAAGATTGATTTTTATTCCCTTTATGCACCTTCTCCCTATAAGCATTCCGTCGTTATGAAGTTCTTTTGAGTGGTTACAGTCTAACAGCAAGAAGTGACAGGTAATTGTTATTAATATAAGAGATTATCTTGTATCCTTGGTAATAATGATTTCTTCAGTATTCATCTTCCTTGCCCATGTGCGAATGTATTTGGTCAATGGTCAATACCGTAAAATATTACAGTTCGAAACACCTGCTTTTTTAATATAATTTCTACTACATCATGTCTCAGGTCAGATTACGAGTCAGCGCGTTATGTATAAAAAATGGTCAGGTCCTTCTCATTGAGCACAAGAGTTTTGCTCCCCAGGACCCACAACTTCCCCCAAGTTACTGGATTCTTCCTGGCGGGGTGGTTGAGCGAGGTGAAACACTTAATGAAGCGGTAAAAAGGGAAATGATGGAAGAAACAGGTCTTGAGTGTCAGGTTGGTACCCTGCTGTTTATAAAGGAACTGCTCTATCCCTATCCTGGAGTACAGGAGCAGGGCAGCATTCATCACTCTGTATCACTCGGCTTTTTCTGTACAGTAACCGGAGGCGAAATGATAACGGGCAAAGACCCGGAATATCCCGACGACCAGCAGGTCATACTTAAGGTAAGCTGGCTTCCTCTTTCCGAACTTGATCAATATAACCTCTATCCGCCTTTCCTGTCGAAATACATTCTTGCACAACCTCCCGAAGAGCTTGAATATACTGTTCCTGAGTTTTTCGATTCACTGCTGTAATCCCAGCTCCCTATGGAGCGGCATGCACGATAGGTTTTGGTAAAACTGCAGTTCAGAGTTCCATAATCAGCCCTAAAGTGGTATAACTTTCCGGGCGGTAAAAATACATGCCGTGCATGCTTATCCCTGTAAAATAGTTGCATGCTATCCTCACTCTCTCAAGACCTATTGAGTTGAGTCGCATGCCAGCCTGAAGGTTCCATGTCCCTCTGTAACATTTTGTATCCAGGAGCGATGACTGCCAGATTGGCAGCAGTTTTACATCCGCAGCAAGATAGGTGTTCCCCGGAGCTGAAAGCTCAGCACCGGCATGGAAAGAGTTAGGATTGATACCACCGGGGATAGTATGGTAGATATACTGATAACCTGCATAGATTCTGTGACCAGGAGAGCTCAGTGCTAAAACAAGGTCCAAGAATTCCCGGCTGTAGGTAAAGGGGATAGTTGGTCCACCGGCTTCAGGGATCCATCCGCTGCCATCCGATAAATAGTGGCCATCCTCAAAATGAGCGGAGATATGACTGATACGGATTCTACCGCTTAATTCGTCAAAAGGCAGGGGCCCGTAACTTATTGTTTTTTTCCAGCTTGTATTAATACCAAACAGATAATCAACCGCATCAACAGGAAACTTGAAATCTTCACTCCTGCGCAGCAGTGACCATGTTCCAAAATCAACACCCACTGCAAAGTTTTTACTGTTACTCTGGTAAATATCAGCAGACGTTCCGATGTCAAGATTCAAAAAACGTTGATTTAGCCAGGGCATCACTGAAACCCTTGGCTCAATTGGGTCTGCAAGAAGTGGAGTGAAAATGGTTTTAGTTGTAGGGTTCAGCAGCGTTTCAGCCGACGCAACTTTAAGTGTGATCATAAGCAGTGTTGTCAGAATGAAAACGATTCTGAAATGCCGGTATGCGTTGTTCATAGCGAAAGAGAAAAGCGGTTGCGAGGATTGTTTGAAAAGTTAAGCTTACACGATGCCGGTATGTTGAGCAAGAAGTATATTCAGCACCGCCATACGGACAGCAACACCGTTAGTCACCTGTTCAAGCAGCATGCTTCTTGAGTAGCCTGGAGGTTGTATACGGTCTGCTACATTGTTGGATATTTCTATTTCTCTGTTGATCGGTCCCGGATGAAGTACCAGAAGATGTTTCTGTATTCGTTCAAGACGTTCGTCGGTCAGTCCATAATTGATTGAATATTCCTCAAGTGACGGGAGGTATCCGCTTGCAGCGCGTTCAAGTTGAAGACGAAGCACAATAGCAGTATCCGCCCAGGCAATAGCTTTATCAAGATCGGTAAAAATGGTAACTCCCAGACGGGAAACATCGGGAGGCATGAGGGTTACGGGGCTGCATATCCCAACCTCAGCACCTGTCGTAAGGAGGCCATAAATGTTGGAACGGGCGACGCGACTGTGAAGAACATCGCCGATGATAATCACTTTTAACCCTTTGATTTTCCCGAAATATTCTCGAAGCGTAAACATGTCAAGCAGGGCCTGAGTAGGGTGCTCGTGAGATCCGTCACCAGCATTAATGACAGCTTTCGAGGTTATGCCTGTTATGAGATCAGCTGCTCCTGAAGAGGGATGGCGCAGCACAAAAGCGTCAACCTGCATTGCCTCAAGATTTTTTATAGTATCACTCAGGGTTTCTCCTTTGCTGATGCTGCTTGATGCTGCACTGAAGTTAAGAGTTCCGGCACCAAGATGCCGCGCAGCAATTTCGAAGGAAAACCGAGTGCGGGTTGAGTTTTCAAAAAAAACCAGTGCAATGCGTTTATTTGCGAGAGAAGGTTTAAAAGATGGGGTAGTGGTTGTCAGCTCATGTTTATAAACAGCGGCCATGTCGAGTATACTGTTGATATCACTGGCCGGAATATTGCATAATCCAGTAAGGTGTTTCAAATTCAACCTTCATTTGTGGCTTGTCAGAAAGATATTTTCATCAAAGGTACAAAAAAATTGATGATCAAAAACTACCTTACATGAAGTTAAAAGGGATCTCCTTGAGACGGTGGATGATTATCTAATAATAGACAGTTATCCGATTAATGAACGAATCTTATCAAAAAATCATTTATGCACGAAATGAGCATTGCGCTTTCAATTGTTGAAACTGTGGTATCAAAAGCGCTGGAAGAAGGCAATGGAAGGATTTCGAGTATAGATTTATTGATTGGAAAGCTTGCAGGAATAGAACCTCAGTCGTTGAAATTCTGTTTTTCAGCTGCAGCGAAAGGAACTTCTGCCGAAGAGGCATTGCTGTTCATTGATGAGCCGGAAGGCTTGGGGGAGTGCGGTGATTGCGGTAAAAGGTTTCCTGTTTCTTTTTATTATGCTGAGTGCCCTGAATGCCGTTCACTTCGAGTGAATATTGTATCAGGAAAAGAATTTTTAATTCAATCAATGACAATAGAAGAAGAAGGAGAATAAGAAGTATGTGCGATACCTGTGGTTGTTCAACTGATAGCGGAGCAGTTCTCCGCAAACCCGGCATGACTGATTATCATATTCATGTCGGGGCGACCGGTCATGGAGATACCGATCATCATCACGAGGGCGATCACAATCATACTCATGAGCACGACCATACCCACAAAGGCAAAATCCGCACCATTGCACTCGAGCAGGATGTTCTTCAGAAGAACAATCTTCTTGCTGAAAGAAATCGTGGATATTTTGAGGCGCGGAATATTTTGGCGCTTAATTTTTTAAGTTCTCCCGGATCAGGTAAAACTTCTTTCCTTGAAAAAATTATACCTCTTCTTCATCAACAAGTTCCGGTATCTGTTATAGAAGGAGATCAGCAGACAACGAACGATGCAGATCGAATTCATGCCCTTGGAGTGCCCGTGATCCAGATTAATACAGGTTCAGGATGCCATCTTGACGCCTTGATGGTCAATAGTGCCATGAAAGCGCTTGAACTGCAGGATAACTCGCTCCTCTGTATTGAGAATGTCGGAAATCTTGTTTGTCCCGCCATGTTTGATCTTGGTGAAGCCCTGAAAGTAGTGATTATAAGCGTGACAGAAGGTGATGACAAACCGCTTAAGTATCCGACGATGTTTCATGAAGCGGATCTTTGTATTCTGAACAAGATTGATCTTCTTCCCTATGTTGATTTTGATGTCCGCACATGCAGGGAGAATGCTATGCGTGTCAATCATCATCTTGAATGGTTCGAAGTATCAGCAAAAACCGGAGAGGGACTTGGTGTCTGGCAGGAGTGGATTGAAAATAAACTGAGACAGCGCTGAGTCTCAAGAATCATACCGCTGAAGAGCGGAGGCGACTGCAGGTCAATGGTATTGTGCAAGGGGTAGGATTCCGGCCGTTTATCTATAGACTTGCCGTTCAAAACGCATTGAGAGGTTTTATTAGAAACACTTCTTCAGGCGTCTTGATTGAGGTACAAGGTATCCCTGAAGTCCTGGAAAACTTCTGTCAATCAATCAAGACGGAATCTCCACCTCTGGCGAAAATAGAAGCAATCGAGCTGTTTACTATCGCTTGTGTCGCCGAAGATGGATTTGTGATTGGTGATTCCACTACCGGTTCGGAGGTCGAGACACTCATACCACCTGATATTGCTCTTTGCAGTGATTGCCATCGTGAACTTTTTGATCCGTCAGACCGGCGGTTTCGTTATCCGTTTATCAACTGCACCAATTGCGGCCCGCGCTATACCATTGTTGAGCGTTTACCCTATGATCGCCCTTATACATCGATGCATGGTTTTACAATGTGCCCTGAATGTGAAAAAGAGTACCATGATCCACTTGACCGACGTTTTCACGCACAACCTAATGCCTGTCCAGTTTGTGGTCCAGCGCTCTCTTTGCATGATTCCTCCGGAAAATCCTGTAATGTCAAAGACGCTGCCTCAGAAGCGCTTTTACTGCTTAAATCAGGGAACATTGTTGCGCTAAAAGGTTTAGGTGGATTTCATCTTGCAGTTAATGCGCGAAACGACGAAGCGGTTCAGCGTTTAAGAATGAGAAAAGGACGTGAGGCAAAACCCTTTGCGGTCATGATGCGAGATATTGCGGTTGTCGAGCAATTCTGTGAACTCAGCGAGGGTGAAAGTGATGCAGTACAGGCTGCTGAAGCACCCATTGTACTCTTAAAAAAGAAACAAATTGACGGGCTTGCGCCATCAGTATCACCGGGGAATGATCGCCTCGGTGTCATGTTACCCTATTCACCTTTGCATTTACTGCTTTTCGATGAAGAGCTTGACGTTCTGGTAATGACCAGTGCTAATTTCAGCGAGGAGCCAATTGTCAATGAAAATGATGAGGCGCTTTTGCGTCTTCATGGCATTGCCGATGCTTTTCTGCTGCATAATCGGCCTATCTATCTGAAATGCGACGATTCGGTAACTATCCATCTCTCCGGACAGCTCCGGCAGATTAGGCGTAGCCGGGGTTATGTACCTGCCCCGGTTCTTCTTCGCCTGAATGGACCGGTCGTTCTTGGTACCGGAGGTGAGCTTAAAAACACTATTACACTCCTGAAGGGCAGTCATGCATTGATGAGCCAGCATATCGGCGATATGAAAAACTATGAATCATACCGTCATTATCAGCATGTTGCCGCCCATATTCAGCATCTGTTTCAGGCAACTCCTGAGCTTATCGTTCATGACCTTCATCCTGGTTATATGACAACCGATTGGGCATTTCAACAGGGTATACCGGTACTTGGTGTACAGCATCATCATGCTCATCTGGTATCATGCCTTGCGGAAAACAAAGAAGAAGGTCCCGCCATTGGTCTTATACTTGATGGTACAGGATTCGGAATCGATAGAACAATATGGGGCGGGGAGGTGCTGATTGGTGATGAAGCAGGAGCAACGCGATTTGCATCGTTAGAGTCCATGCCTCTACCGGGTGGTGATGCTGCTGTCATGCATCCCTGGCGGGCAGCACTGGGTTATCTTTCCAGAAGCTTTTCCACAATCCCTGACCTGCCGTTTTTGAAAGGAAGAAATAGTAAACCTGTACTTGAGTTGCTGCAAAAGAGAGTCGGCGTTTATGAAACATCAAGCTGCGGCAGACTTTTTGATGCGATCGCCGCTCTCTCCGGAATCAAAGGCGAGATAACCTATGAGGGAGAAGCCGCAATAGCGTTGATGCAGGCAGCAGTCGGAAAAATTGGTACAGCATCATTTCGGTATGCCTTTCAGCAGGATAAAGAGTTATGGATCATGAAGGTCTCACCAATTGTTCAGGACGCTGTCACTGCTGTGCAACAGGGTATATCGGTTGGTGAAATCAGCCGGCGGTTTCATCGTGCATTGGTTAATTGTTTTATGGATATTATCAGCAAGGCTTCAGAAGCAACCGGCATTACGACGGTTGTATTGAGTGGTGGCGTTTTTCAGAATGCGCTTTTGTTTGATACTTTGGTATGTGAGCTTCAAACCGCTGGCCTCAGGGTGCTGAGTCATGCACTTGTACCTTCGAATGACGGAGGCCTCTCTCTCGGACAGGCTGTTATCGGTCGAAGCTATCTTGCGGGTCGGTATCGTGGCTGTTCATGATAGCAGACGCACTGAACCCATTACAATTTACCTTGATTTTTTACTATCATCCTTTTTAAATCAGTTTTAACCATACGCAACAATGTGCCTTGCCATTCCTGGAAAGCTTTTTGAGATATTTGACGAAAACGGTCTTAAAATGGGCACTGTGGATGTAAATGGAGCAAAAACAAGAGCCTGTCTTGAATATGTCCCCGACATTCAAATCGGACAGTACACTATTATACACGCAGGTTTTGCCTTGAAAATTATTGATGAGGAAGAAGCTGCAGAAAGCCTTAAGCTCTGGCAGGAACTTATCGAAAGCGGAGCGTTCCAGCCTGATGACGATCTCAGTTCAGCTGACTCACTGTAGAACCGGCAGCAATGAAGTATATTGATGAATATCGGGATCCTCTGCTTGCCCGCAACCTCCTCGAAGAGATCAAACGAAAAGCCACCCGCCACTGGACGATAATGGAAATCTGCGGAGGTCAGACTCACTCCATAATTCGCAACGGCATAGATCAGCTGTTGCCGGATTCAATAGAGCTGGTGCATGGTCCTGGTTGTCCGGTTTGCGTAACGCCACTTGAATCGATTGAACGGGCGCTCCTGATTGCCGCAAAAAAAGATGTTATTTTTACCAGTTTCGGCGACATGCTACGCGTTCCAGGATGCTCGAAGGACCTGTTTATGGTGCGAAGTGAGGGTGGTGATGTCCGCATTGTTTTTTCACCACTCGATGCACTGCAGATAGCCCGTGACAATCCCCTGAAAGAAATTGTATTTTTTGCTGTAGGCTTTGAGACTACAGCACCAGCAAATGCAATGGCGGTTTATCAGGCCGCACGTGAAGGTATCGAAAATTTCAGTGTCATCGTAAGCCAGGTCATGGTGCCGCCGGCGATGTGTGCTATTCTTTCATCACCCGACAACCGGGTTCAGGGATTTCTTGCTGCAGGACATGTATGTGCCATCATGGGGTATGAGGAGTATGAACCGGTTGCCCGTGAGTTCAATGTTCCGATTGTACCTACTGGCTTTGAACCGGTTGATCTCTTGGCCGGTATTCTGAAAACGTTAGAACTCTTGGAAGAGGGCAGGTCAGAAGTCGTGAACCTCTACAGACGGGTGGTGAGCCGCGAAGGCAACCGATTCGCACAGGAAACAATCAGAAAAGTTTTTGAGGTCAGAGATCGCCAATGGCGTGGTATTGGTCTTATTCCCGGTAGTGGACTTGGTCTAAGGCCGGATTTTTCACGTTTCGACGCCGAAAAAAAGTTTAATGTCACGCATATCTGTGCGAGCGAGTCACCTCAATGCAAAAGCGGTAGTGTTCTTCAGGGAATTCTGAAACCAGATGCCTGTCCTGCATTCGCCCGTGAGTGCACTCCGGAACATCCCCTTGGAGCTACGATGGTGTCGTCCGAAGGAGCTTGTGCCGCCTATTATAACTATCACCGAAACGCTTATTCCCTATGACGATTGCTCCGGCCTGCCCCTTACCTCTCATGCAGCATGAAACTGTTCAAATGGCGCATGGAGCAGGGGGACGATTATCGCAGACCCTCATGCAACGGGTTTTTATGCCTCACCTGCACAACTCTTTTCTTGATCTTCTCGACGATCAGGCAAAGCTTGAACTTCCTGCAGGACGAACGGCTTTCACCACTGATACCTACGTTGTAAGTCCGGTTTTTTTCCCTGGCGGCAATATTGGCGAACTGGCTGTTAATGGTACGGTCAACGATCTGGCTGTCGGTGGGGCGATACCCTTGTATTTGAGTACCGGCTTTGTGCTTGAGGAGGGTTTTTCGCTCGTTGCTTTAGAAACCATAGTCATGAGCATGGCTTCAGCTGCACAAAACGCAGGGGTAATTATTGTAACTGGAGATACAAAAGTAGTAGGGAAAGGGCAGTGTGACAGTATTTTTATCAATACATCAGGGATCGGTACTATCAGAGAGGGTGTTAATCTTTCATGCTGTAACTTGAAGAAAGGAGACTGCATTATTCTGTCAGGTACAGTAGGCGACCATGGAATGGCTATCATGACTTCGCGTGAAGGACTCTCTTTTCAGTCCCATATCACGAGTGATTGTGCAGCATTAAACGGTATGATAGGCAAAGTGCTTGACGCAGTACCCATGATACATGCCATGCGTGACCCCACAAGGGGAGGGGTGGCTGCTACATTGAATGAGCTTGCACATTCTTCTTCTGTAGGAATTGAAATCAATGAAACAAGTATTCCTGTAAAGCCGGATGTCCGGGGAGCCTGTGAACTGCTTGGTATTGATCCGCTTCATGTGGCAAATGAAGGCAAGCTTGTGCTGGTTGTTCCGGCTGATTGTTCTGAAACAGTTCTCAATGTAATGCGTGCGCATGAACATGGTCGGGATGCCGTTATCATCGGTTCAGTAGTTAACGATCATCCCGGTATGGTTGTTATGCGTACAGTGTTCGGCAGTCGCCGAATTGTTGATCTGCCACTTGGTGAACAGTTGCCCAGGATTTGCTGACATTACATATTCAGTGCCCGTTTATCAAGAGCAAGTGCGGCCTCGCGAACCACTTCAGAAAGGCTTGGGTGAGGATGGCATGTACGTGCTATATCTTCTGATGATGCTCTGAACTCCATAGCTAGAGCTGCTTCAGCAATAAGATCAGAAGCACTTGCTCCTATAATGTGTACACCGAGAATTTCATCAGTTTTTCCATCAGCCAGCATTTTGACAAATCCCTCAGCATCGCCCAGACCAAGTGCCCGGCCGTTTGCAGCAAAGGGGAATTGACCGGTTTTATAATCCCGCCCTTCAGCGCGGAGGTGTTGTTCGGTTTTGCCTACCCAGGCAATTTCAGGTGTAGTATAGATAACCCAAGGCATGCTGTTGTAATCGAGGTGAGGTTTCTGACCGGCGATCAACTCTGCAACCATGACACCCTCATCTTCTGCTTTATGAGCCAGCATTGGACCACGTACAACATCGCCGATAGCATAAACACCCGGGGCAGTGGTAGCACAGTGATCGTTAACAGGTATAAAACCCCGTTCATCAATTTGAAGACCGATACTTTCAAGGTTGAGCTTTTCAGCGTTGGGAGTTCGTCCAACAGATACTATCAGCTTATCGCATTCAAGGGTATGCTCCGAGCCCTGATCATCTGTATAGTCGATGCTGATCCCGTTTGCGGTTTGTTTTGCCTGACCTATCCTGACGCCGAGCTTGATATGTAACCCTTGTTTTAAAAAGAGTTTTGATGCTTCCCTTGAAACGCTTTCATCAGCGGCGCTCAAA
Organism: Chlorobium sp.; assembly: GCA_005843835.1. GTDB lineage: Bacteria > Bacteroidota > Chlorobiia > Chlorobiales > Chlorobiaceae > Chlorobium. The sequence goes on along the minus strand of SZXZ01000084.1, from coordinate 31,153 downwards.
AACGAGGGCATGACTTCCAGTACAGTTACTTCAGCCCCAAGTCTGCGCCAGACCGATCCTACTTCAAGGCCGATCACTCCTGCCCCTATAACCCCTAGTTTTTTGGGTGCTTCAGTGAATTTCAGTGCACCTTCGTTATCACAGATTGTTATATTATCAACCTTTACGTTAGGGATATGACGTGCTTTTGAACCTGTTGCAATAATGACTTTTTGAGCCAGCACCTCTTCATTGCCTTCATTCCCGGTGATGATGATCCTGTATCCGGCATCCGTCTTTCCAGCAAATGAGCCTCTACCTTTAAGGAGCGTAATCTTGTTTTTACGGAAAAGAAACTGAATTCCGCTTGTCATTTTGGCAACAATATTTTCTTTACGTTTCTGCATCCTGGATACATCCATACTTACCTCGCTGAGACTGATTCCATGGTCATCGAGGTGATGTGATACTTTTTCAAAAACTTCTGAGGACGCCACGAGGGCCTTGAGTGGTATACATCCGGCGTTGAGGCACGTACCACCAAGTCGGGGTTCACCAGAAGGACCATCGTAAGAGTTGAATTCGCAACAGGCTACCGAAAATCCAAGTTGAGCGGCACGAATAGCTGCAATATAGCCACCCGGTCCAGCTCCGATGACAAGAACGTCAAATTGTTTATTCATAATGTTTTTCCTCTCTCTTAAAGATCAAGTAACAGACGCGCAGGGTCTTCAAGCGCATCCTTGATTGCCGACAAACCAAGCACAGCCTCTCGTCCATCGATTATTCGATGGTCATACGACATGGCAAGGTAGTTCATCGGTCGTATGACTATCTGACCATTTTCAACCACAGCTCTTTCGGTCGTGGCATGGATGCCAAGTATAGCCGATTGAGGTGGATTGATAATAGGTGTCGAAAGCATGGAACCGAAAACCCCGCCGTTTGAAATTGAAAAAGTTCCACCGGTAAGCTCTTCGAGAGAGAGGTTGCCAAGCTTTGCTTTAATCGAAAAGTCAGAAATTTTCCGTTCAATGTCAGCAATACTCATCTGGTCTGCATTACGCAGGATTGGAACAACAAGCCCTCTTGGAGAACTCACAGCGATACCAATGTCGAAATAACCATGATAGATTATATCCTTGCCATCAACAGAGGCATTCAGAACGGGGTATTTCCGTAAAGCGTGAACTGCAGCTTTGACAAAGAAAGAAACAAATCCCAGCTTGACGCCGTGCTCTTTTTCAAATGTAACCTTATACCGGTTTCGCAAATCAATCACAGCATGCATGTTGACTTCATTGAAAGTCGTAAGAATTGCATTGGTAGCCTGCGACTGCAGAAGTCTTTCGGCGATGCGCGCCCTCAGCCGGGTCATGGGGACTCGTTGTTCCGGGCGTTCCGTCATCAATGGGCTTTCAAGGTGAGCTTCAACAGGTCTGAGTTTTGGTTGTGGTGGTGCTGCTGTTGTCACAGGTTCCGCACCGCTTGCAATTGCCGCAATAACATCACCTTTGGTGATTCTGCCCTCTCTGCCGGTTCCCTTTACCTGAGAAGCTTTTAATCCAGTTTCGATCAACAGTTTTGCAGCAGCAGGCATTGCTATGCCTCCATTACCCTGGGGTTCAGCTGGTTGCGTTACAGCACTGAGGGGTTCCTGTATTATTGGTTCAGACTTTGGAGATGTAATTTTACCTTCTGTGTCTATACGAGCCAGAACCTGATTGGCAACCACTGTTCCTCCATCACCCACAAGAATTTCAAAAAGGACTCCTGCCGAGGGTGAAGGGACATCAAATACTACCTTGTCAGTTTCGATTTCAAAGAGAATTTCATCTTCAACAACGGCATCTCCAGGTTTTTTTTTCCAGTTCAGCAGAGTTGCTTCAGCAACTGATTCTGACAACTGGGATATGGTAACGTCAATGATTGCCATTCGTGCTTATTATTTATTAAAAAAAACGCTGAACTCACCGAAAGCCTGATCAAGCAATGCCTTTTGCTCTATAGCATGTGTTGCGGCATATCCGCATGCAGTCGATGCTGAGGCGAGGCGTCCTGCATAACCAAACTGCTGGCCTGGCGTCATGGCTTTCATAATGTAGTGTTGTAAAAAACGCCAGTATCCCTGATTTTTCGGTTCATCCTGACACCAGACAATGTCCTTTAATGCTGGATAGAGGGTGAGGTGCTCAGAAAACTCTTCAACATGGAAAGGGTAGAGTTGTTCGATCCGGATTATGGCAACATCCTCCGCTGTGTTTTCCCTTCTCCGGTTAATAAGATCATAATAAACCTTACCCGAACAAGCGATCAGTCGCTTAACTTTTTTTGGATTGGCGGTTGTGTCGCTTATTATTGTTCTGAAATTTCCTCCGGAAAGATCGGCAAGCGATGAAACGGCCTCCTTGTTGCGTAAAAGTGATTTCGGTGTAAGAATAATAAGTGGTTTTCGAACCCTCGAAGTTATTTGTCGACGGAGCAGGTGAAAAATCTGTGCAGGATTAGTAGGTTGACAGACCTGTATATTGTTTTCGGCGCAAAGCTGGAGAAAGCGCTCCGGTCGTGCGGAGGAGTGTTCCGGACCCTGACCTTCGTAACCATGAGGCAGCATGAGCGTGAGTCCGGATGCAAGCCCCCATTTTACTTCTCCTGATGTGATAAACTGGTCTATCAGCACCTGTGCCCCATTGGCAAAATCTCCGAACTGGGCCTCCCAGATTACCAGAGTATCAGGTGCAGAGATAGAGTAACCGTACTCAAAGCCAAGCACTGCCTCTTCAGAAAGCACCGAATCAATGACGGTATAAGGAGCCTGATTATCAGTGACATTCTGTAACGGTATGTAAATGCCAGAGTCCCATTTTTCACGATTCTGGTCGTGCAGCACTGCATGTCGGTGCGAAAAGGTTGCCCTGCCGCTATCCTGACCAGTAATGCGAATCGGGTATCCTCCAGCAACCAGCGAAGCAAATGCAAGGTGTTCTCCCATACCCCAGTCAAGAGGTTGTTCACCCCGACCCATGCGTGCTCGATCGTTGATAACTTTTTCTACCAGCGGGTGAAGTTTGAACTGATCTGGAACTTTTGTAATCCGTTCAGACAGCCGTTTCAGTTCTGCGAGTGGAACGCCGGTTTCAGTCGTTTCTTGATTACCCGATGCTGGTTCAGAGGTAAAGATCGTTTTATTGACAAGTATTGGATTGGTACTGTACTTTCCTTCATCGAGATCCTTTCGGAACTGTTTGCTTATTGCATCGGCGTATTCATTGCTGATTACCCCCTGAGATTCTAGTCTTTCGGCGTAGAGTTTACGGGTGCCGGGATGCTTGTCGATTTTTTTGTACATAAGCGGCTGAGTCATAGCCGGTGTATCCTGCTCATTGTGGCCGAGTTTGCGGAAACAGATAATATCGATCACAACATCACGTTTAAATGCATGCCGGTAATCAAGGGCCATCTGCGTTGCCAGAACCACGGCTTCAGGATCGTCACCGTTAACGTGCAGTACAGGCGCTTCAATCATTTTAACAACATCGGTGCAGTACGTTGTTGAGCGGCTGTCGCGAGGGTCTGAAGTAGTGAAACCGATCTGATTGTTAATAACAATGTGAACCGTGCCTCCTGTCCCATAACCTCGAGTAAGAGCAAGGTTAAGAGTTTCCATAATCACACCCTGTCCTGAAAATGCAGCATCACCGTGGACAAGAATCGGCAGTACCTGCGATCCGTCTCTATCACCTCGGCGAACCTGACGGGCCTTTACAGCACCCTCTACGACAGGATTTACAATTTCAAGGTGTGACGGATTGAAGGCAAGGGAAAGATTAATAGGTCCCCCTGGAGTTGCAATGTCGCTCGTAAATCCCTGGTGATACTTTACATCACCGGAAGGAAGATCGCTCGCATGTTTACCCTCAAATTCAGCAAAAAGGTCAAGCGGATTTTTACCCATAATATTGACCAGCACATTAAGCCGTCCCCGGTGAGCCATGCCTATGACAATTTCCTGAACACCTGCTTTTCCTGCACGCTGAATCAGTTCATCCATTGCAGCAATGAAACTGTCTCCTCCTTCGAGGGAGAAACGTTTCTGGCCGATAAAGCGAGTATGCAGATAGCGTTCAAATCCTTCAGCGGCAGTTAAACGTTCGAGTATGTGTTTTTTCTTCTCTGTATTGAAATCCGGTTTAGAGCGTATGGTTTCAAGCTTTGCCTGCCACCACCTTTTTTCAGTCTGATCAGTGATGTACATGAATTCAATGCCGAGTGTACCGCAATAGGTTTCCCGAAGATTCTGCATCAACTCGCGAAGCGGCATTGTCTCTTGACCGAAATAGGTATTGCTTGTATTGAACACTATATCCATGTCTGTATCTGAAAACCCGTAAAAAGAGGGTTCAAGATCAGGCAGTGCCGGCCGTTCCTGACGTTTCAGAGGATCAAGATCAGCCCAGCGTGAACCGATATTACGGTAGGCTGCAATAAGTTTTTGAACGGAAACGCGTTTACGACCAAGATCGGCATCCGGACTTGCTACAACTCGGCAAATTGGTCCCATGCGGGCTCTTTCAGCAAACGATGCCTGAACGGGTGAATGTGCTATATCGCGGGTATCGTTACCATTCGAGCCAGGCACGTTCTGCATGGCATCGAAGTACGTTCGCCAGTTTTCAGGCACAGATCCGGGATTGTCAAGATAATCTTCGTAAAGATCTTCAATGTAGGGGGCATTGCCCCCGAAAAGGTAGGAACTGCTGCTATACTGCTGCATCATAGTATGACGTACTTTTCTTCGAAGGGGTTTGCGTGACTGGGCGATATACCGGGGACTTCCATACTGGAAAACTGGACAGGTAAGCTATTTCCCTCTTGAGAGTTACAGCAAAAGGAAGTGACAGGTTGATCCATTCTTTTTTTAAGTACGGTGCCCCATGGTAGTAAATGTTACCGAAGTATAAGACATAATCAAGAGAAACCAATTGTCAATGCCGTATTCAAGCCTGAAATAATGGACTACGTTGAGCAAATATGTTCTGTTGATATTTCATCTGCTGTTGATCTCTTTCCCTATACAATTTTACAGGGGATAAGAGCGTCTTCATCATAGGAGTATATGGCGCACAAGCGGTGATATCCGTCAGCGATAATGAGTTTCGAATGATATGAGTCCCTGACCAGTAGAAGCGGAGCAATAGCATCTCCGGACTCTATTTTTTTCTGATCTTTTGCAACATGAGTGTTGCTGACTCCAAGCAAAGACAGGGTAGATGCTCTGAAAATATCTTTTGCCTTGAATTCAGACAGCGATGCCTTTTTCAATTTTTTTACAATTGCTTTTGCAACTGCTTCTTCAAAGATCAGGCTCAAAAATGATTTTGCTGCAGGATAGTCATGATCTTCAGGTTCGCTAAGCCATTTGACAGCAACATTTTTTTTCGGCATGGTTTCTTCTCCTTCTCTTTACTGGTTTAAAGTTGTGCGCAAGAACTTGAAACGTTCTATTTATTGGAGGCAATTTCTTCGTTCTTTAACATATTTTATTACAGCAAAAGCAATTACAATAAAAAATAACACCGTAACCGGAATACTGTACATCACAACAAATCCGCCGATATTCTTCCAGTTTTGTCCAAGTAAATAGCCTCCATACAGCAGCAATACATTCCATACTGACGCGCTGACACCTGCAGCGAGAAACACAAAAAAAGCATTCAAGTGCATTAAGCCGGTTACAGGCGATATTAATGAACGGGACCCTAAAAGAAAGCGGTTCACAAGTACAGCCAGATATCCATGTGCGGCAAACCGTTGGCGTACAAGTTCCATTTCGACAGGAGGAAAAATTTTATGAATTTTTTCACCCCATCGCGGGGGAACAGTGGTGATATCCCGCGCATAAAGTTTTAACCCGAATTTTCTGCTTATAAGGTAAATAACCATAAAGCCTATTGTTGAACCAACTGATGGCCATATAATTGCATAAACTAGGCTAAGTTTTGTGTATACAAGCAAATATCCTATTAATGCAATAGGAAGATCAAAAGGCAGAAGGGGAATAAAGTTTTTACAAAAAGCGATCAGAAATAGAAATAAATATATTGCCATTGGATCTGCCGACTGCAAAAAAGCAATCACTGATTCAAGCATAATTCCGGCGGGTTAGTTTTTTTTAAACCATGAGCTATGTCCTGAATACTTCAGGCTTCCGGTTTCATCGAATATACCATAAAAGGAGTAATTGCCATAAACGCTCTAAGCCCTAATTTTCTCAGCGATTACGAAATTGCTCCCGCCATTGTATCTCTTCAGAGTGCAGTTACTATCTTCATTTAAATAAGGGTTTTAATCGCTTTCTTTTCTGGTTCCCCTGCTATTGACCATTTGATGGAATCTTCATGCAGTGAAGCATAAAACGAATGAAATTGAGCAAAAGAAATCAGCGAAGTAACTGCGACAGAGCCGATAAGCTTCTCAAATATGGTGAATAACCACATCTGGGTTTGGTTGCTATGATCCCTGAATGGCCAGGGATAGGTAATAAATAGCAGAATAATAAAAATGAAAAAGCCGACGACACCAATAGTATATTCTACCTTTTTTTGTTTTCGGGCATAAAAAAACCGATCCTTTTTAGAAGCGAGTATTTTGCCTTCAATAATTGGGTCTTTACGATTTCGTTCAACAAGCTGGACTGGGGTATCAAAAAAATTGATCTGTTTTTGTATTTGATTGGCATGTTTAATACAGCGATGCACAAAAACCTGACAATCAAGTTGCAGAAGAGAGAGGTTCTGGTTAAGCAGACGGAGCACCCAGAAGTTATTCTCATGCGATAAAGTTCCGCGAGTTTCAGTTACGGCGCTTATAAGGACAAATTTTTTACTCGCAAGAAAAAGAGGGATATCACTTTCTTTCACAGACTCTTTCATCTCCGAAACAATTCTTTCAGCCTCTGCTGATTCCTGTTCAAACGTCGGCCACCACTGATTTCCTTTAAGGATGATAATGAGCGATTCATCCTCAAAATTGCTTGTAAATATTATTTTGGCATGCATGGCTGTTCACGGTAAAATTTTTCAAATCATGGCAGTAATGCATTATGAGCACGATAGGGCAGAGTAGATCAAGAATATCTTATTATCATAAATATACTCCGCCGGAACACACTCCAAAAATCATTCTTTTCAATATTCTTACTTTCATATTTTGTGATGGATCTGCCGGAATTCAGCATGGTATAGATATTCTGTGCCTGAACAGAATATCAGTTACTATCGACTGAATAAATTGTGGAGGCAGAGTGAGAGGGGGGTGAGAGAGAATATAATTTTTTTGAGTCTCAAGATTCGCTAAGAGCATTGAGAAGGTCAGCTTCAAGGTCGTAGGCATTTTCAAGTCCGATGGAAAGACGAATCAGGTTGTCAGTACAGTTTCTCCGCCTCCGTTCTTCTGCTGAGAGTGCACCCAGCGTCATTTTGGCTGGAGAGGCTATCAGCGATTCAACTCCTCCGAGACTGTCAGCAAGCACAAATAGTTTGATTTTTCCTATCATTTTTTCCACTGCCGGAAGTCCGCCTTTCAAGGCAAATGACAGCATTCCCCCGAATCCCGTCATTTGCTGTTTCGCCAGTTCATGTTGCGGGTGTGAAGTGAGGCCGGGATAGAATACCTTTTCGACTGACGGATGCCGTTCAAGAAAATTAGCGAGTTGTAAAGCGCTTGCCTCATGTTCCTTCATGCGGATTTTTAATGTTTTCAGACCGCGAAGTATTAGCCAGCTGTCCCAAGGCGCAGCTATAGCGCCGGCCGCCCCCTGATAGTTTTTTATTGTCGTATGCAGTAAGGGGTCGGATGTAATAACTGCTCCGCCGATGACATCGCTGTGACCGCCGAGATATTTGGTTGTACTATGGACCACAATATCAGCTCCTAGATCAAGTGGCTTTTGGAAGTATGGGCTTGAAAAGGTGTTGTCCACTGCTACAATAATACCTCGCTCTTTAGCAAGACTGGAAATAGCCCGGATGTCAGAAAGTTGAAGCAATGGATTGCTGGGTGTTTCCAGCCATATAAGTTTTGTATCTGGTGTAATGCACGCCTCATAACTCTCGGTAGATTCGCTTGCTGCATACGTAGTACTGACGCCCCATGGTCGCATGAGCTGTTCAAATGTACGGTAGCTGCCACCGTAGATATCATTTCCCGCGACAATATGGTCGCCTGGCTTCAGCACTTGAAGAGCTGCCAGTGATGCTGCAACTCCGGAGGCGAATGCCAGGCCAAAGCGGCCGTTTTCAAGCAGAGCAAGGGACGATTCCAAAGCCTTTCTTGTTGGATTGCTGATTCTTGAGTAAAAGAATTCCCCGCGATGCTCCAGGTCTTCTCGTTCAAAGGTTGAGGTCTGGTAGACCGGAACAGTCACAGATCCTGTTTGAGGGTCAGGAGCTTGACCGTCATGAATGGCAAGGGTTTCAAACTGCATGTATTACTAATACGTTACGGATGTTGCTGGTATTGCTGGTAAAGATACGTGTTATTTTCTTTTTATCGCCGCTGGATGTGATTGATCACCTCAGTCAGACGGTCGATCTCATCCTTGGTATTGTAGAATGCCAGAGAAGGCCGAATTGTTCCTTCTACACCGAACCTGCGTAACGATGGCTGTGAGCAGTGGTGCCCTGTTCTGACCGCAATGCCCTCGCGGTCAAGCAGTTTGCCGACCTCATCATTGGGAAGATTATTGAGCACAAAGGAGACCACGCCAACCTTGTTTCGGGCAGTGCCGATGATGCGCAATCCCGCAATCCTGATGAGTTTCTCCGTAGCATACTCTGTCAATTCATGCTCGTAACGGCTGATGTTGTCAAGCCCGATTCTGCGTACATAATCGAGCGCAGCTCCAAGCCCGATGGCATCCCCGATCGATGGCGTTCCTGCCTCAAACTTTGCCGGTGGCTCATTGTAGATAGTCTCTTCAAAGCGCACATCCATAATCATGTTGCCTCCACCCTGCCACGGCGGCATAATCTCAAGCAGTTCCCTCTTTCCATAAACCACCCCAATGCCGGTCGGAGCAAAAATTTTATGACCCGAAAAAACAAAGAAATCAGCATTGAGATCCTGAACATTAACCGGTATATGAGCAACCGACTGGGCTCCGTCAACCAGCACTTTCGCATCGAATCGCTTTGCCAGCTCTATCATCTCCTTAATCGGCAGAATCGTTCCCAGACCGTTTGAAGCCTGAGTCAGTGAAACAAATTTCGTGCGTGCTCCAAGCAGTTTTGTGTACTCTTCCATGATGATTTCGCCTCGGTCATTGACCGGCACAACTTTAATGCGTGCACCTTTTTCCTGTGCAAGCATCTGCCAAGGCACAATATTGGCATGGTGCTCAAGAATGGAGAGCACAATCTCATCACCCGGCTGAATAAACTTCCTTCCCCATGTCTGTGCTACAAGGTTGATGCCTTCAGTGGTTCCTCTTACATAGATGATTTCCGAAGCCGACCCGGCACCGATAAATTGTCTGATTTTCTCACGGGCACCTTCATAGGCATCGGTAGCACGGGCAGCAAGGGTGTGTGCACCACGATGAATGTTTGAGTTGTCGTTGGCATAAAACTGCGCGACCGCATTGATGACACTGAGTGGTTTCTGCGTCGTTGCAGCATTGTCGAACCAGACAAGCTGTTTGCCGTGAATTTTCTGGTGAAGGACCGGAAAGTCCTTGCGAATGGTGAGCACGTCAAACTCTTCAGGCTGGTGTATCGGCGCTTTTGGTTCACGCAGAAAATAATAGGGTTCTTTGGGAACTTCAGGCATACTGAAAGGCAAAGAACTGCTGCCAAGTGTTTCCGGACTTCCGTATGGCCATGCCGGAGCAGGGGCTTTGCCCGGAAGCTCAGGCGTACCAGACGGTGATGCTATGCCACCACGCAACGACTGAAACACTGAATCAAGACTGGCACTGCCTTGGTCCTGTTCAAAGGTTTTGTAAAGTTTTGCTGCATAGCATTGGCCGTCAAGAAGCCCGCTGGTAGAGCTTGGTGCCTCGGGAAACTGGTTCTGAACCTGATAAGCGGAAAAAGCTTTCGGGGTTGAGGTGTGAGAGAGTAAATCGGGGTTGTTAGGAGGTGCCACAGCTTGACGTTGAGCAGCTGAATAGAGCAGTCTAAAAGAGAAGTCATCTTCAGCCGGAAGTCCACTGTTTAATATTGTAAAAAATGGCGCAAAGCTTTCAGGATTGTTTTCTGCAAAACTTTCGACGGTATCCGGCTTAGGAGGCATGCTATGTCGAATGAACTCGTCGAGCCCATGTGAGCCGTCACTGTTTTCTGAATAATTCTGTTGTTCGGTCAATTTGTCGGCATGATGACTCAGCGGTTCCGGCTTTTTTTCATGTGTACCTTGAAGAAAATAGAAATCATGCTCTGAGTGTGCCGGAACCTCGTCAGAAAAATATGGCAGGTTTGGATTTTGTGGCAATGCATGGTGCTCGACAGGATTTGTAGTATCCCATCCATCAGCTTCTCTTATAAAAGCTGACTTATCATTCAATGACGTTGAAAACGACGAAGGTGCTCCTGTAGCATCGGTTTCGTATCTCGGGACGCTATTTGCCTCAGGGAGTTCGTTGAACAGTCGGCTGGCGATCTGTGCAATGAGCACAGGATTCAGCGCTTCACTTTCCATTCCCGGAATGTTCTGCTGTTCATAATCTTTAGGCATAAGTAAAATGGTAATGTAGAGAGTCAAGCGCAATTCACTCACTGAAAGAGTTGACTCTCTACAGTTGTTTTTCAAAGAGTTCTATTTTGTTTTTGTACCGGATTTACGATGTTCGTAATCGTGGTAATAACCCACTTCAACATTTTCAAGTACTGCTAGAGCATCATCGGTCAGAACAGCTAACGACGAATAAAGGGTAAGCAGGTAGGAAGCAACACCAAGCTTGTCAAGGCCCATAAGCCTTGCTGAAAGGCTTGGGCTGATTTCACCGGGAATTCCAGCCTGATGCAGCCCGACAACACCCTGTTCGTTTTCGCCTACACGAAGAAGAATGATGCTCGTTGTGCCATGACCGGACTTGTTGTTTTTGTTGATTTCAATTTTATCGCTCGGAATAAGCGGTACACCGCGCCAGGTCAGGACAGGAGTACCGAATAGGTTGATGGTTGCAGGTGGCACGCCACGCCACGTGCACTCACGCTCGAATGCTGCAATAGCTTTTGGATGGGCAATAAAGAATGCCGGCTTTTTCCATACCTTAGTGAGAAGATCATCAAGATCATCAGGTGTTGGTGTTCCGTATCGGGTACTGATGCGTTGCCCTGGATCTACTGAATAAAGAAGACCAAACTCACGGTTGTTGATGAACTCCCACTCCTGACGCTCTTTAATACCCTCGATAGTCAGGCGCATTTGCTGTTCTATCTGGTTATAGGGCTCATTGTAGAGATCTGAAACCCGGGTATGCACACGTACAACAGTTTGAATAGCTTGCAGCGAGTATTCGCGAGGTTTGTTAGAGTAATCCACATATGTTTCCGGGATTTCAACATTTTCAGCAAACCCTGCGACCAGATCAATGTGCTTTTCACCGTGCTTGTTGACCGTTGACCGTATTTTCAGGTACTCCTCAACAGCTGTTTTAAAAGATTCCTTCAATGCCGGAGATTCCTTAAATAACTGGTCAATATCTCCGCTTGAGAGCGAAAAGAATGAACCAGGGGTAATGGTCCTGATTGTGACCGATGACGGCTTTTCTGATACCAGATCTTCGTCGCCGAAATACTCACCTTCAGAGAGCAGGGCGATCCGAAGCTCTTCGCCATGAAGTCCCTTGCTTAAAATCTCAACCTGACCGTGTGCAATGATGAATATCTTATGACGATCCTCTCCTTCAAGAATCAGTGTGTTGCCCAGTTCAGCGTCCTCAAGCACAAACTTTTTGGCTATTGCTGCTATAATTTCTTCGTCGAATGAAGCAAAGAGAGGGATGCTTTTAAGTGCTTCAGGCCTGAAAGACGCAATTCCTTCGTGAAAATCTATACCGATTCGTTCAGGTTTCTGCAGTTCGATTTTCGTACGGTTGACTCTGTAAGTGCCTGATGAAACATGAACCCATGGGAGAAGCTTCAACAGCCATCTCGGGGTTATCGACATCATTTGTGGTGGAGTCTTCGTCGTATTTGCAAGATTTCTTGCAACTGAAGTTGTTACACTGCGCTGTAATAGACTGGTTGGTTCCTGTTGTGGGTTTGACATGGGTAATGACAAATTTTAAAGGTGTGTGAGATAGTTGGTTAAATACCGAGACCGTCAGTAAAACTGCTTTCAACAGCTTTCTGCTGGAGAACTCTTGAGTTAGGCGGTACACTTTTGGTCTGCCACACATTGCCGCCGATCACTGAATTTTTACCGATCGTAATTCTTCCAAGGATATTGGCATTTGAGTATATAACAACGTTATCCTCAATAATAGGGTGACGCGGTACATCCTTTGCGGGGTTACCATCCTTATCAAGGGCAAACTTTTTGGCTCCAAGCGTCACGCCCTGATAAAGGCGGACATGGTTGCCAATAATGCAGGTTTCACCAATAACTACTCCGGTACCATGATCAATACAGAAATGGTCTCCAATATGGGCTCCGGGATGAATGTCGATCCCGGTTTCAGAATGAGCCATCTCAGCGATGATTCTTGGAATGAGCGGCACTCCAAGGGATAACAGCGTGTGTGCTGTCCGGTAATTGATCATAGCTCGAATGGACGGATAGCAAAAAATGATTTCCCCATGGTTTTTAGCCGCCGGATCACCATCATATATTGCATGCACGTCTGTGCATAATTTCTTTCTGATTTCAGGCAGAATCCCGATGAATTGGCTGGTGGTTTTAGCTGCATATTCCGCTTCATTCAGAAAACCGTTGTTCACCGTATCGAACTGATGAACACTGAGTATCTGTTCGGCAAGCAGTCCATAAAGTCTTTCAATCCTTACACCAAGCAGGTGATGGAGTGATTGATGTCCCAGTACCGGCCCTCCAAAATAGCCGGGAAAGACAATTGAGCGAATCAACTCAACAATCTCTTTCAACTTTTCAATTGATGGCAACAGGTTTTTATGATCCGGCAAATAGTCGCATTCCGAGTCACCTGATCCGGATAAAATGAGTATAGCCTCTTCGATGACACTGCTGCTGTTGGGCTCCATAATTACAAAACTCCGGCAACCGGATTATTCCCGGTTTTTAATCTATTTCTTATAAATATCTCTTCTGCCATAAAGAAAAACCGGCAAGTCTAGTATTGCGGTATGCTTGCCGGTTATTCCAGATTTTCCGTGATAAAGCTTCAGACGGAAAACGTCTTTGTTCAGATGTTGACCTGCTCCGGCTCAAACTGGTAGAGCAGGGTCGAAAGGTATCGCTCACCAGTATCAGGCAGGATGACCACAATACGTTTTCCCTTATTTTCTTCTCGTTCTGCAAGTTGCAATGCGGCGTAAACAGCTGCTCCAGAGGAAATACCTACTATGAGGCCTTCAGTACGGGCAAGGATGCGTCCGGTGCGCAAAGCGTCTTCGTTTTTTACAAGAACAATGTCATCAATAATACCGGTGTTCAGAATTGCAGGAATAAAACCGGCTCCGATACCCTGTATTTTATGTGGTCCTGGTTTGCCACCGGAAATGACCGGTGAATCAAAAGGTTCAACGGCAACAATTTTAACATGAGGATTCCTCTGTTTCAGCACCTCTCCAACACCGGTTATAGTTCCCCCGGTACCGACACCGCTGACAAAAATATCAACATTGCCATCAGTATCGGCCCAGATCTCTTCTGCAGTTGTTTTCCGATGTATCTCGGGATTGGCAAGGTTTTTGAACTGCTGAGGGACAAATGAATTCGCATATTCCTCATGCAGTGCCTCAGCTTTTTTGATTGCTCCGGTCATTCCTTCAGGTCCCGGTGTCAGAACAAGTTCAGCTCCAAGAGCCTTGAGCAGGTTTCTGCGTTCGATACTCATGGTTTCAGGCATGGTAAGTATCAAACGGTACCCCTTTGCTGCGGCAATAAATGCCAGTGCGATACCGGTATTTCCACTTGTCGGCTCAATAATGACAGAATCTTTATTGAGTAATCCTTTCTTTTCAGCGTCTTCTATCATCGAAAAACCAATGCGGTCTTTTACACTTCCACCCGGGTTGAAGTATTCCAGTTTAGCTATAATAGTTGCCTGAAGGTTATGCTCCTTATTATAATTCTGAAGCTCAAGTAAAGGTGTATTGCCGATAAGGTCGGTCAGTTTCTTTGCAATGCGTCCCATAACTGTTGATTGTTTTGGCGTTTGAGAAAAAGCATAAAGATCATCAATTACTCTGTTACTATAAATCCCGCTAAAGGGGGATTTTTCGTACCATAAATGCGGTATGTCATATATGGTATTCGATGTTGTCAATCAGTCCAGCTTTAATAGCATAAATCAGCAGCTCAGGGCTGCTTGAAACCCCCAGTTTACGGAAAATGTTTTTTCTGTGAGTCATTACGGTATGGAAACTTATGTGCTTTTTTGTTGCGATTTCTTTTGTTGACAAACCGGCTGCAATCATGCGCACAATCTCGATTTCAGATGATGTCAAAAGACTTGCATCTTCATGAGGCCCGTCTTTTTTAAGAAGAATATCCAGAACATCTCCTGAATAGTATTTTTTACCTTTCAATGCGGCCTCAATAACATGAAACAACTCTTCTCTGTCATCAGTTTTCAGCACAATATTTCTGATACCAGCATCGTTTAATTCTTTTATTTTTAAATGGGTTATGGAGTTGGTCAATATAACTATCCCAATTTCCGGATGAGACTTTCTCAGATCTTCAAGATCACCGATAGAATCAAAATCGAAGAGTATATAATCTGTGATAATAAGTGAAATCGTTTCTTTTTGAAGATACTGTTGTAACCCGGCTTTCGTCGATACGGTAAAAAACGTATGGCAAATCGGCGACAAAAGAGACCGCATAGCCTCATTCGTTAAAAACTGGGTATCAGCAAGAACAACTGAAATGTTTCGATTGGTTTTTGTCATTTTCAGATACCTGCTCCGTATTCAAAAACTTCCTGAATCATGGTAATCACTTTGGTTTCGTTAGGGCCATCGACGGTTACTTTAAGCGTGGTTCCCAGAATGGCGCAAAGAGCAAGCATCTCAAAATAAGATGTTGCATTAGCTGACTCTCCGTTCTCTTTTTGAAAAACAATTGTGCATTGCTGTTCACGGGAAATTTTTTGAATCTTTCCAAGAGCACGAAAATGCAGACCTGCAGGTATTCTTACGGTAAGATGCTTGTTTATCATGGTTATATGGTGGTTAAAACAAGTGAAACTTTTATCACTTCTTAATGAGCTTTGATAACCAGCCCTCTTTTTGTGATTCCACTGGTTGCAATACTTCATTCAATGCTTCAATAAGGTCATCGGAATGTTCAAGTCCAATGGAGAGGCGGATCAAGTCTGGTGAAAGTCCGCTCTGCAACTGCTGCTCAGCCGATAACTGACTGTGCGAGGTACTGGCCGGATGCAGAATCAGACTTTTAGCGTCACCGACGTTAGCTAGATGAGAGAAAAGTTTAATGTTGTCTATGATTTTTACAGCAGCTTCGTAGCCGCCTTTCACTCCAAACACAACCATACCACCAAATCCATTTTTAAGATCTTTTGATGCTAAAGTGTATGAAGGGTCGTTTTTCAGCCCGGGGTAACGAACCCATGCGACTTCAGGGTGTTGCGAAAGATGTTCAGCAACTTTGAGCGCATTTTCGGAATGACGTATCATCCGGAGGGGGAGGGTTTCGATGCCCTGAATAAAAATCCATGAATTGTCTGGCGAAATGCTCGCACCAAGGTTTCTGAGAGGAACAGTACGTACCCGAAGTGCAAAGGCAATTGGAGCTAGAGGCTCAGGAAGGTCGATGGCCCAGCGTAACCCATGATAGTTGCTGTCTGGTTCTGTAAACAGTGGATGTCGCCCGCCTTTCCAGTTAAAACGCCCTGCATCGGTTATAATACCGCCAAGACCCGAGCCATGACCTCCAAGCCATTTGGTGAGAGAGTTTATAACAATATCGGCTCCTAGATCAATGGTTTTGAGGAGATAAGGAGTTGTGAACGTTGCATCAACGATCAGCGGTAAACCGTTGCGGTGAGCAACATCAGCAATGGCTTTGACATCAGTATAATCGAGTACAGGGTTGCCGATAGTTTCGATAAAGAGTGCCTTGGTTTTATCAGTGATAGCACGTTCAAAATTTAGAGGATCTTTGTGATCAACAAATTTGACATTAATGCCAAGTTTAGGAAGAATAGCATCAAACTGTGTGTAAGTCCCACCATAAAGATTGTTTGCAGATACGATTTCATCTCCAGCCTCAGCAAGCGTAATTATAGCATTAAAAATAGCTGCGGTGCCCGATGCAAGAGCAACAGATGCCGCACCACCCTCAAGCTGTGTGACCCGCTGCTCAAGGACGTCGGTAGTCGGGTTCATCAGTCTGGTATAAATATTGCCAAGTTCTTTTAGAGCAAAAAGGTTAGCGGCATGTTCAGTGCTCTTAAAGAGATAGGAGCTGGTCCGGTATACCGGCACTCCGCGTGATTGTGTTGCATCAATAGTCTGGCCCGCATGAAGTGCCAGGGTCTCAAAATGGTACTTGTTTTCACTCATAGGGTATTCTCCTTGTTATTTGTTGTTGATGTATAAAATATTCACGCGACATGCGGCGACGGCAAGATTCGAACTTGCGATAAATATAGGTTTTTATTGACCCTGGCTTGAACCTCTCACCCACGTCGCCCGAAAATATTACTTAGCCAGCCTTTTGTCTTACCCCCTGGGGGCCAAAAAATTTATATTTCTGCAGATTAAACTGGTAAAAAAGGAAGCATCCAAAGCAGAAACCTAAAAGAGCTATTGTGGCAGCAAGAGCAACGAATCCTGAAAAGATCCATCCTGTCAGATCTGCACCAGTTAAAAAGGCAATTTGGGAAATGCCCAGCAGAATTGCAGCAATGGAATTATTGAACTTCATAAGCTTAGGATCTTCAGTAGGTGCGGTTTTATTTTGCTTTGCAAAAATACGTGATCCAATGATAAAAATGAGGCTTCCCTTTTTGCCAAATATTACTGCCGAAAGAATAATGAAAAAAAGAACTGTAGTTATTAATGGTTGCTGAATAATTATAGCTGTCGAAATACCCACCAGCAGTACCGCCCTGTTTAGTTTGACAATCGGTAATGGAATGCCCGCACATGTGGCTGAAGTCTCGGATGTAGCCATGATTGTTATCCTCTTATTTTAGTGTTAGTAATGATTAATGAGAACAAAAAAAGCCGGTTCTGACATTCAGAACCGGCTTTAAAGACTCTACGAACTTCATGAAATCATGAGTGAGTTACGTTGTGCTCCCCGATATCCTCTTGTCAGAATGTTTTTGCAATCTGCAACAGCAACAGCACATTTTGAAGATTGTCAGGGTCATTGATATCATGAGTCGTGGTTCTGTTTATAGTGTTATTAACAATTGTTAACTCTATTTTTTGTTTTTTCCAAACAAAAGTTTGATTTTCTTTAAAAATCAGATAAAAAACAGGCAAACAAGCCTTGTGAAAATGTACTCACATCCATTACGGGGTTTAGGTTATATTTTGTTTAAATATGTACATTTATCATGCATGAGATTACCGGTACTCAGAGAATCAAATGATTGATTTGTCGCGTTTATAACTATAAAGATGAGCTGTGGTGAAACGCAAAAAAGAGGAGATCGGGCTTGAGGGAGAGATCTGGTTTCAAAAGGCACAGAACAGGTTTCTTGGTGGCGACAGAATTTTGTTACTGGAGAAAATCCATGAGCTGGGTTCAATTAACAGTGCGGCCAAAGCTATCGGAATAAGTTATAAAACAGCTTGGCACTTTGTTAACATCATGAACAACCTTTCTGATAAACCGCTTGTCGATAGAATTGCGGGAGGCAAAGGAGGCGGTGGAACTCTACTGACCAAAGAAGGAATAAAAGTTATAGAGCAATTCCGGATTATTCAGAAAGAACATCGAAACTTTCTACAAAATCTTGAGTGTCGACTTGAGGACTCACAGAACATTTATCAATTCTTAAGGAGAATAGCAATGAAAATCAGTGCACGTAACGTTTTTTCCGGTACCATTCAAAAAATCACAAAAGGGGCAGTAAACGCAGAAGTCATACTGGCTATTAGTGGAGAAACAAGTATTACCTCTATAATCACAAACGGTGCAATTGAAAATCTCAGCCTTAAAGAAGGCATGAATGCGTACGCCATTATCAAATCAAGCTCCATAATTATCGCTCAAGAGCTCCTTGACGCCAAATTAAGTGCACGCAATATACTTCCCGGCAAGATCCTCCGGCTTATCGAAGGTCCGGTTAGTACTGAAGTTGATGTTGAAATCGGAGGAGGCAATGTGATCTCTGCCATCATAACCCATGGAAGTTCTGAAAAACTTTCTCTTAAAGAGGGAGCTCATGCATGTGCAGTGTTTAAGGCATCCAGTGTTATACTCGGCGTAATCTGAGCATGGGGCTTTCGGTCTGCCGGAATTGCAAAACAGTGATAATCCGGCAGACAACCAGGGCAAAGGGATACGTTCAGGAAAGCCTTCTGAACGAAGATGCTTTAATCGCAATAAAAGTGGTTGAACCGGTTATAATCTGCAGCTCTTCAGCTGCAGAGCGGACAATTTCTGCTACAAGTTTTTCACCCGTTACCGAGAGAACAACACCAATTCTGTCACCCGACCGGAACAGTTCTATTACTGTACTGCTCAGAAGGTTTCGAGCACTGATAGCATCAGGATGATTTTTAAAAAGAATAATATCTCGGGATGAAAGTTCAAACAGCGCCTCCTTATTGAGTTCTCCATCAGAAATAAGCAGGTTATTGCTTCCCCAGCGGTATAAAAATAAACCGTTTTGATGAACAGGATTGGAAAGCCGCAGAAGATTACGATAACCGTTCTGGCTTTTTGCCATCCTGTTTCGTGCAAGACCTTCAGGTGTATCCTGCTCTTCTATTTGTCCATTGTTTAAAACCAATACCTGCTTGGTCATCAATTGCATTTCAGTCAACGAATGCGATATAAACATATAGGGGATATGGAACTCTTCGCTCACACTCGAGAGATAGGGGATAATCTGGAATCGAAGCGTATTGTCCAGAGCTGACAGCGGTTCATCCATAAGCAAAAGTCGAGGACTTGCAAGAATAGCTCTACCAAGAGCAACTCGCTGCTTTTCACCGCCCGATAGATTTTCAACACCACGCTTGAGCAGCGGTTGAAGTTTAAGAAGGTCAATCAATATATCCGGCATGATCCTTCTGTTTTCCACACGGCACCTGTTATATCCATAGAACAGATTTGATTGAACACTCAGGTGCGGAAAAAGCATTGGACGTTGAAATACAATAGATATCCTACGGAGTTCAGGTGAGATATTTATGCCGGTCTTACTGCTGAACAGACACTGTTCATCGAGCCAAATCTCTCCTTTGTCGGGAGTAAGCAGTCCTGCAATACAATTGACCATCGTTGATTTACCGCATCCCGAATCACCAAAAACTCCTATTTGATCGCCTGAAATATTTTCATCTACCTGCAGAAAAAATCGTCCCAGTTTTTTTTCAAGATTAATTTTGAGCTTCACTGAAGGGTTCTCCTGTCGAGTTGTTTGCCTAAAACCTCGTGAATTAAGAGGACTACAACCGAAATAACAACTGAGACCATACAGAGCGATAAAGCCATTTTGCCGCTCGAAGGGGAACTGGCGTAATCATATATAGCCAACGGAATGGTTTGTGTTACCCCGGGAATATTTCCGGCCACAATAATGGTCGCCCCGAATTCTCCAAGACTTCTGGCAAACATCAGTGACGATCCGGCTATAATGCCCTTCAGCGAAAGGGGTAAAATAATAGTGAACAAACTATCCGACCACGATGCACCGAGGCTTCTGGATGCTGCAATAAGCTGCAGATCAATTGCCTCCATTCCAAGACGGATTGAGCGCACAAGCAACGGAAACCCGACAGTGGCCGAAGCAATAACAGCAGCTTTCCAGGTAAAAATGATAGGCAGTCCCGAGGCATTAAGAAGTTGTCCAAACCAGCCATTTTTACCGAGCAGGAGCAGAAGAAAATAACCGATAACCACCGGCGGTAATGTAAGCGGGAGATTTATAAGCACTTCCAGCACTATTTTAGCCCTGAAAGTTTTGAAAACAATCAGCCAGGCTATGGCAAACCCGAAAGGTAAAGCCAAAGCTGTCGCTGTAAGCGCAATTTTCAGCGACAGCCAAATTGCAGTAATATCTTCCGGTGTTAACTGCATCTCATAAACAATTCTTTATGGGTTAAATTTGCTTGAGGAAATAAAGATTATTTCAGGACAAAGCCGAATTTCATCAGCACTGATTTAGCCTCATCACCTTGCAGAAAAGCATGAAATGCTTTTGCGTCATCGTTCTTTGCTCCTTTTAGAGTCAGCGCTACAGGATAAACAACTCTTGGATAAAGCTCCTGAGGGACGGTAAACAAAAGTTTTGCTTTTTTAGCCTGCAATGCATCAGTCTTATAGACAAACGCTCCATCGACTTCCCCTAGTTCAGCATACATAAGACATTCGCGAACATCTTTTCCCATGATCAGTTTGCTCATAACTTTCGTAATAACACCTGCCTTAGTCATGGCAGACATAGCGTATTCCCCGGCAGGAACACTTTTTGGACTTCCGATAGCAATTTTTTCCAGTTTCGAAAGGTCGTAGAGAGAGGTAACTGTTTTTTCTGTTGTTCCTGCAAAAACAAGCGAGTTATAAGCAAATGTTTTAATACTTGGTTCATCGACAAGCTTCTTTTTATTGAGATAATCAACCCATTCGGTATTTGCGGAAATAAAAAGATCAGCAGGTCCGCCGTTCTCAATTTGGCCGGCCAAAGTTCCTGATGGCCCGAAATTTTTCAAAATAGCAGTTCCCGGGTGTTTTACTGTATAACTGGCAGAAAGTTCATGTATTACCTCTTTAAGGCTTGCGGCTACAGAAAGGTTCAGTTCCCCCGCCATTGCCGGGGTTGCCAGAATAAGCAATACCAAAAAAAGGATCGTAATTTTTTTCATTGACGGAATCATCATGGTCTCTATACGGTTTTTTGTTTGTGATTCAATGCTGTTGCCGGTTACATATCAGTAATTGATGAAGCCGTTATAACATTAACTGCATATCGAATTTAAAAACCAACACATATGTTGAATTATGCATTGATTTCCAGTAAGTAATTCTTTTTTAAGAAAGCATTATATCCGAAAGGTTATAACGTCGGATAAAAAAAATCGGAGTGCTGTCTTTTCGAAGTTGTGAACGACAGCACTGTCCGAATACAATATCAGCTGATCAAGTGCGCTTCAGCGGACTCTCCTTCTTCAAGGGCATCAAGTATTTCGTCAATTTTGTCTTCACTGTCAATTTCCCCATACCAGAAATTTTCAGGATAAACTACCACAACAGGCCCTTTTTCGCAAATGTTCAGGCAGCCTGTTGCCGAGACAGCTACGTCTGTCATACCTCGGTCAGAAAGTTCGCTTTCCAGATATGGAATCAGGCTGAGCGACTCTTTTTTGTGACAGATACCCTGAGGTGTACCCTGAGCGCGAAAACTTGCGCAGACGAAAATGTGATGTTTTGGTTTGTCCATAATAGTTTTAAGTAAATGTTTTTGTTCAGTAATAAAAAAGTTCCCTCCCTCAACCGCAGCCCCCACCGGTTCCGGAACAGCTTGATCCGCAAGCATGAATTTGACTGCTTTTCATCAGATGCTTGAGGTCCTGGCCGGTAAAAATGCCATGGACAGCTTCTTCAATCACTCCCTCAAGAACCATGACATCAATACCTTTTGATTTCATGACTTTTGTAGGGGAGTCACCGGCACCATTCACAAGTAATGCCCTGCAGTCTTTAAGGGTATCAGCGAGTGCTTCCCACCGCTGTTGGCCGCCGCCTGAGGGAGGTGCTGTTCTTGCATCGACAAGCACACACTCACTGGTATCAGGGTTTAATCCATAAATCAAAAACCTCTCTGCTTCACCAAGGTGCTGGTTGATCAATACACCTTCCATACTGCTTACGGCAATAAATGGGCGTTTGTCCAGCGGATTTTTCGGCAACGCTGCAGCTTCTGCAAGTTTCTGCATCATGGCTTCATTGTTGAGTTCACCGATTATTCCAACTGCATCAGCGCGGCACCTTGCACAGTGTTTCATCTGCGGGAGGTACTGGCTGGTAGCATTCTGAATTTCAGCTACCATTTCCAGAGAGGGTTCTTCGATGTTTTCAAAGACCGTTTCAGTTGTGCTGTAATAGGGGAGACAGTTTAGTATATCTGCTCCAAGCTCAGCGACTTTTGACGCCACAGCTATAACATGAGTATCGTTCACACCAGGAATAATAATGGAGTTCACTTTTGCTGTTATGCCGGCTTCTTTAAGTTTTTTGAGCGACTCCAGCTGGTTGGATATAAGCACTCTGGCTGCTTCAACATCACGGTATATTTTCTTTTTGTATCTGACCCAGGCATAGACCTCAGCTCCTATTTCAGGATCAATTGCGTTAATGGTAATAGTCACATGGCTAACCTGAAGTTCTGCAAGTTCATCGATATAGGGCAGCAGTTCAAGTCCGTTTGTTGCCAGGCACAGAAGCATTTCAGGATATTTAGCTCTGACAAGTCGGAGGGTCTCCATGGTTTCCTCAGGATTCGCAAAGGGGTCTCCCGGACCTGCAATACCTACTACGGCAATGTTTGGAGATAGCACCAAAGCCTGTTCCAGATAATGTAATGCCTGCAAAGGCGAAAGAATCCTGCTTGTTACACCAGGACGGTTTTCGTTCATGCAGTCGAACTTACGGTTGCAGTAATTACACTGAATGTTGCATTTTGGTGCAACAGGGAGGTGTATGCGTCCGAATTTATGACGTGACGCATCGTTGAAACACGGGTGGCTTTCTAATTTTAGTGACATGATTTCCTCCCTTTACATGTAAGTGTAGCCTATTGATGAAGCATTCTGCCGCTGTTCAATAACGGTGTTGACAATCCTGTCAAACAGTTCCTGGGTGCCTCTGTACCCAAGGTGGTGCATTCTCTGTCCCCCGAACCGGTCGTGAATCGGGAAACCGAGTCTGAGCAGCGGGATATTGTTTTTTCTTGACATGGTATATCCTTTACTGTTTCCGATAAGAAAATCGGGTTTCAGTAATTGTGCTTCATCTTCGATATCGACAAAATCAACACCTTCCCGCACCTTGATGCCCATATCGTCCATATCAGGAATAAGCTCTTTTATACTTTTTCTTAAAAGTCCGCTTTTTCCACCCGAGGCACAGAGTACAGGTGTAATGCCGATTTCACTGAGAAACGCTGTCATTCCAACCACCAGGTCTTCTTCACCGTATATGATGACTTTCTGTTCGAAGACATATTTATGTCCATCAGCATAAGCATCAACCAGGCGGCGACGTTCATCGTTATATTTTTCTGGACGATCCTGTTGGGTAAGCGTTTCCAGAAGACTGAAAAATTTATCGCTTTCCTTGATTCCGATAGGCAGTGACAGATGGTACCTTGTTACACCAAAAGCATCCTCAAGGTATCCTGCGGCTGATTTTGATGCTTCAAGTGTTGAGCCAAACTCAATACTTGCCCTTGCACTTCCGGCCATGGCAATAACACTTGCAGGTGTTCCGCCTGGCGGAATGCGGTGGTATTCACCCCAAGGTCCACCATCCATCGTCTGTGAATAGTCCGGCAGCAGCATATAGGGTACCTGAAAATCTTCAAGAATTTCTTTCAGATATCGAATGTCCGCCGGCGATATCATGTTCGGAAAAATGTTGATTAGGTTTTCCCGAGCCCCTTTTTCAGCAAGCGTTTTGACGGTAGCCCTTACAGCCGCATGAAAACCGTCGATATGACTGCCCTGATAGCTCGGTGTTGATGCATGAATCAATACCGGCATTGGCGAGCCATTCTTGAACTCTTGTTTATATTCGCGCAGTATCCCTGGAACATCATCACCAATGGTCTCGCTAAGGCAGGTGGTCGCCACACCGATAACTGCAGGTTTGTACTGCTCACTAACGTTTTTCAGTCCAATTTTCAGGTTATGACTGCCGCCGAACACAGCGGTTTCTTCGTGGAAGTTAGATGAAGCGATATCAATTGGTTCCTTGTAATGACTGATGAGGTACCTGCGTATATACGTTGCACATCCTTGTGAACCGTGCAGGAACGGTACGCAGTTTTCTATTCCCCTGAAGGCCAGGCATGCTCCGAGCGGGTTGCAGAGCTTGCAGGCATTCTGAGTTGCTGTTTTTGCGTGCTTCATACCTTGACTCCTTTTCTTGGGGCGAACTGCCAGACCGGGCTCATGACCGACTGATAGACCTCCAGTGCAAAATTGTACATGCCGATAAATCCGGCGAGAGGAATTTTTCTCTCATGGTTATGATCACAGAATCCGATGCCAAGCTTGAAGGCTATCGGGCGTTCCTTAACACCACCGATAAGCAGATCAGCCTCTTTTTCCAGAATAAATTTCGAAAGTTCAACCGGGTTTGAGTCATCCACAATCACTGTACCTTCATCGCACATTTCCTTGAGTCTTGCATAGTCGTCCTTGTTTCCAGTCTGAGAACCGGCAAGCACGACTGACATTCCAATTGAACGAAGTGCCTTTATAAGTGAAAATGTTTTAAAAGCACCACCGACATAAATTGCAGCCTTCTTGCCCGAAAGTGCCTTCTTGAACTTTTGCAGTGAAGGATATAGTTCTTTGACCTCTTCACTCACAACCTGCTTGGCAGCCTCCATGATGTCCGTCCGATCAGGAAAATGTTTGGCAACATCATACAGCGATTTTGACATGTCCTCAATCCCGAAGTAAGAAACACGGATAAACGGAATGCCGTATTTCTGCTCCATCTCTTTAGCAAGCCAGGTCATCGAACCGGAACACTGCACAACATTGAGCGATGCTCCGTGTGCACGTCTGACGGCATCAATACGTCCGTCACCGGTCAAGGTCGAAACCACCTCGATGCCCATTTTTTCGTAGTATTTCCTTATAATCCAAGCTTCGCCGGCAAGGTTGAATTCACCAAGGATGTTGATGCTGTACTTGCTGATACCCTCGGTTGATCCAGTGCCTATAAGTTTCATCAGAGCATGGCAGGCGGCTTTGTATCCATCTTTTTTAGTGCCCTTAAACCCTTCAGAATGAACAGGTAAAACCGGAATGCCTGTTTCCTTTGCTACTTTTTTGCAGACGGCTTCAATATCGTCACCGATAAGGCCGACGATACAGGTCGAGTAGATAAAGGCAGCCTTTGGCTTATACTTTTCGATTAATTCAATGAGCGAATGGTAAAGCTTTTTTTCACCACCGTAAATCACATCCATTTCCTGCAGGTCGGTTGAAAAACTTAACCTGTGCAATTCAGGACCTGAAGAAACAGCCCCACGGATGTCCCACGTATAAGCGGCACACCCGATTGGACCATGAACAAGATGAAGGGCATCGGCAACAGGATAAAGCACCACCCTTGAACCGCAAAAGACACATGCGCGCTGGCTTACAGATCCTGAAAGACTAGATGTATCGCATGAAATATCGAGCTGCTCTACACCGGTTTTCTTTTCGAAGACCTGTTTCTGCCTTCCTTCGAGAATAGTGATCTGTTCCATAGCTTTAACCCCGTTAACAATGTTGTACTACTTTTTAACTACATGACCAGTTCAAACTTTTCTTCAAGCGCATCGCGATCCTGACGGTCAAGCAGAACATTGAGAATCTTTTCAAGCAGTCTCAACCCGCCGCTGTACCCGACATTCGGGAAGTAGCTGTGACCGATACGGTCGAGAATCGGGAACCCGAACCTGATGAACGGAACGTCTTCATCACGAGCCATGTACTTGCCGTAAGTGTTGCCTATCAGAAGGTCAACCGGCTCATTCTTCATCCACTGGTGAAGCAAAAACATGTCTGCACCAATGCCGTTTTTGAAGTTTGTTTCCGGCGATCTTGCATCAAGAATCTCTCGCATGCCTTTCTCAAAGCGCTGGCCTGGCGTACCGCTGACGATATGGACCGGCTTCATATTCAGGTCAAGCAAAAACTCAGTAAGCGGAATCAGCTGGTCTGGATCGCCGAAAAGCGCAACCTTTTTACCGTAGAGATACTGTTCCATGTCAGCGATTACATCCACAAGACGTCCTCTGTCTGCAGTAATTTCATCAGGCACAGAGACACCGCCAATCTGGCTGAGCGTCATGATGAAGCGGTCGGTTGCAGTGAGACCGATAGGCATGTCAAGCGTCTCAAACGGAACTTTACACTTCTTTTCCAGAGCTATTGCTGCCGGTTCTGCACTGATGCTGCCGAGTGCAAGTGTATGAATGCTGTCGCCGATGCTTTGCAACTCTGGGACAGTAGTGCCGCCTTTCGGGTAAAACTCGTGCTTTCCGGTCTGAGGTGCATCAAGAACATCCGACGTATCAGGGAAAAGAACAATCTTTACACCAAGTTCTTTCGCCAGACGCTTAATTTCACGCATGTCCGAAGGCTCCATCCAGCCGGCAATAATGTTGATCTGGTTTTTCTTTGCACCGGTTGAAACGGCAAACTGATCAGCAATTCCGGTTACCATATTTGCATATCCCGTAACGTGCGAACCGATAAAGCTTGGAGTGCTTGCAAAAATAACATGCTTGCCCTCAGGGACTTTGCCATCATCTTTTGCTTTTCTCGTGATCTGTTGCAAGTCATCACCAATGGTTTCAGACAGACAGGTCGAATGCACTGCAATAATGTCGGGTTCGTATACTGCAAAAATGGTTTCGATGGCAGCAAGCAGGTTTGCCTGGCCGCCAAAAACTGATGCGCCTTCAGTGAATGAACTTGTTGCCGCCATAACCGGCTCTTTATAATGGCGGGTCAGGGTGCTGCGATGATATGAACAGCAACCCTGTGAACCATGGCTGTGAGGCAGACAGCCGTGAATACCGAGCGCTGCATACATGGCGCCGATCGGCTGGCAGGTTTTTGCCGGGTTGATCGTCAGCCCTTCACGCTCTTTAACCTCTTTTGAAGTGTGTCTTAATAGCATAATTCAATAGTCTCCGTTTTCCTATCATTACTGTGTAACGTAACTGGCTTCAAGTCCTTTATTTTTTCCGTTTGTGGCTTCTGTTTTCTGCCATGGTGCTTTAATCAGTTTCCATACCGGGTTGTTCACCATGCGATCGATATCTTTATAGAAGTTCACTGCACCCTCAAAGCCTGTATATGGTCCGCCGTAGTCGTAGCTGTGAAGCTGTTTCAATGGGACACCCATCTTCTGTACAACATATTTCTCTTTGATGCCTGCACAGAAAATATCCGGCTTGTAGATCTCAATCAGTTTTTCGGACTCATAATGGCTGAGGTCATCAACAACAAGTGACTTTTTTGTCATTTGTTGCATCATGCCGGAGTAGCCGTTGATCTCAAGTCCTTTTTCCTTAAGAGCTTCAAGTTCAGCATCGGTTTTTCTTGGATTATAAAGTTCAGGATCAGGCAGAACTTTAAGCTCCTCAATGTTCTTACTATCGGCATCGATCTTGATGTTTGGCAGCACATCCCGACCTTCATAGTCATCGCGGTGAGCAAACTCATAACCTGCAGCAACTGTTGTCATGCCAAGTTCAGTAAAGAGATCCTGGTAATGGTGTGCTCTTGAGCCACCGACAAAAAGCATTGCAGTCTTTCCCGTTGTTCTAGGAAGGATTTCATCAATGATCGCCTTTACCTTCGGCATTTCCTCCGCAATTACCGCTTCAACCCTGGCTTTAAGTTCTTCATCACCAAAGTATTCAGCTATCTTCCGCAATGACTTTGCTGACGACTCGGCCCCGACAAAACTGACCTTCATCCATGGGATTCCATACTTGGTCTCCATCATGTCGCCCATATAGTTGATTGAGCGGTGACATTGAATCACGTTAAGATCTGCAGTGTGAGCGTTTTCAAGCTGTTTTACAGTCGAGTTGCCGCTGAATGATGAAATCAGTGTCAGTCCGGCTTTTTCGAATATGCGCTCGATTTCAAAAGCATCACCGCCGATGTTGTATTCGCCGAGAAGGTTTAGTTTGAACTTGCCTTCACTCGGAGTGTTGTCGCGGCCAACCATATGCTTGAAAACACCATTGTTGGCTATGTGGTGGCCTGCAGACTGGCTAACCCCTCTGTACCCTTCGCAACTGAAGCCGAAAACGTTACAGTCGCCAAACTTCTCGCGCATCTCTTTGGATGCAGCATGAACGTCATCACCGATCAATCCAACTGGACAGGTCGAAAAAATAGCTATGGATTTCGGATGAAAGAGGTCATAGGCCTCCTGAATAGCCTGTTTCAGCTTTTTTTCACCACCAAAGACAACATTCTCTTCCTGCATGTCAGTTGAAAAACAGTAGGGAATGTAGTTAGCATCCATTAATGATTCTGTCCTCGTCTGGTTACGGCGGGTCATCCATGCATAAAAACTGCAGCCAATCGGTCCGTGAACGATGTTGACGATATCACGTGTAGGTCCGAGTACCACCCCTTTACAACCAGCATAGGAACAGCCGCGCTGTGTAATGATTCCCGGAACGGTTCGGACGTTGGCCTGTACTTCCGGAATGATTTGAGGATCGTTGATGATAATCGACTTAGATCGTTTTTTTGCAACCTTTGCCGGGTATTTTTGTATCAGTTCCTCCCTGACGACTGAAGGATCTGGAAAATGTGTGTTCGTTCCCATGTAACTGTCTCCGTTTACACCTTAATAGTTGATCTTCTTAGTTCAGCGCTGCCTGGTCCTTTTCACCTGTTCTTACCCTGATAGTTTCGAGAATCGGGGTTACAAATATCTTTCCATCACCAGGTTTGCCTGTCTGGTTGGTTTTGATGATGGTGTCGATGGCTGTTTTGCATAATTCTTCAGGGACGACAACGGTTAGAATTCTTTTAGAAACAAGTCTCGGTGCGCTGCCCAGCTGCGCAATAGCCTCTGCATAACCAGCTTCAGCACCCTTAAGAATGTCGGAGTGAACCAGCCCTTTACCACGTCCCATAACCCTACCGGTGGCTGTAAAAGCAGGAATTCCTGCATTAATAAGTGCCTGTTTAGTTTCGTTTACTTTGTTGATCCGGATTACTGCAATGATTTCCTTCATGTTAAGCCTCCTTTGCTGATGCGAGAGACGGTTCGGATTCTTTTTCACCTGAACTGATAGTATAAACCTCTTCAACAGCCGAAATAAAAATCTTGCCATCACCGAATTTTCCTTCCGGACCTGACTTTGCATTATCCAGAATAGCCCTTACCACGAAATCCTTGTCGCTATCAGGAACTACAACAAAGAGCATCTCTTTTGGAATTTCATCATAGATCACATCACCAACTTGAAGGCCGCGCTGTTTACCACGCCCTACAACGGCTATTTTCGTGACAGCTGGATAACCTGCATCAAGCAGCCCCTGCATTACTTCATATACCTTTTCTGGTCTGACGATTGTTCTGATCATTAACATGTGTGTGTTCTCCGTTTTTGTTAGTTAGCGATACCAAATTCAATGAGAAGTGCTTCAAGCTCTTCAATTTCAAGAGGCTTAGGGATGACAAACATTTTGTTTTCGTCAATCTTTTTAGCAAGAGCCCTGTATTCATCAGCCTGCTCATGAGTCGGATCGTACTCAATAACGGTTTTACGGTTTATCTCTGCACGCTGAACAAAGTTGTTGCGAGGAACAAAATGGATCATCTGGGTCCCGATTTTTTTTGCAAGTTCCTCAATCATCTGGCGTTCGTTGTCAACGTTACGGCTGTTGCAGATAAGACCGCCAAGACGGACGCCGCCTGTATCAGCATATTTCAGAATACCTTTGCAGATGTTGTTTGCAGCGTACATAGCCATCATTTCGCCTGAACAGACGATGTAAATCTCTTCTGCTTTCCCATCGCGTATCGGCATGGCAAATCCACCACAGACAACGTCACCAAGAACATCGTAAAACACATAGTCAAGGTCCCATTCATCATCAAAGGCACCGAGCTGTTCAAGCAAGTTTACGGAGGTAATGATCCCGCGACCTGCGCAGCCGACACCGGGCTCTGGACCACCGGATTCAGTGCAACGGGTATTTCTGTATCCACCTTTGATGATATCTTCCAGTTCAACTTCTTCACCTTCCTCGCGAAGGGTATCAAGAACAGTTTTCTGCTGAAGTCCTCCAAGAAGAAGACGGGTAGAGTCAGCTTTCGGGTCACAGCCGATAACCATGATTTTCTTACCCATTTCAGCAAGTCCTGCAACAGTGTTTTGTGTTGTCGTTGACTTGCCGATACCACCTTTGCCGTAAATAGCTACTTTTCTCATTTTCGTACTTTTTTAGGTTATCGATGTCTTTATCGTCAGATATTCAGGCATGAGCTTATTATTGCCTGAATATTTATACTTTCTAGTATGCAACATATGTGCCAAAGGCCACGCCATTCAAACAGCATGTTGTTTAGTGAAGTTGTGATTACTCTTAAAGTATTTATTTTGAATGGTTTAGGTCAGATCCGGTAACAAATATTATTTATTGACCTACTTCAATATTTTAGTTCTGGCGGTTTTTCAGAGAGAAAAAAGACTACAATTTGGTTGGATAATGCCAGATACTACATTTTAGTATAAAACGGCAGGTCTTTAGGGGGCAAAAGAATGTTGCTATGCTCGCGTTGTTCGTTGTATGAGTTTTGAAGAAAGAGAGAAACCAGCAAATTCGTTGCATCGTTTTCGTCACACTCCCAAAAAAGCCTTAGATTAGTATTACACTATAGTTAATGGTCAATAAGAAAAACTACAAATATGTATGAAATCTAATCATTCTTCCAATACCTTACCATTCGTTAGAATGGTAAATTGACGTGGTGAGATTAATAATGTTCCAATTGATGTATCTTTAGCGGTAAATAATCTCTTTCACATATTATAACTAACCTTCATTATGCA
>SZXZ01000029.1 GCA_005843835.1 Chlorobium sp. | reverse complement strand
TTCATGGTTGAGACGATGCCAGACGTACATCCACAAGTCGATGAGCAGCAGGATCAGAATGGCTTCGACAACTGGGGGAAGGGCCAGCATCCCGATTCCCGGCCAGGCAGTTCTAGACCAATCCAGAATAAATGCCATAAGTATGCCAGAAGGGAGCAGGATCATCATATTGAGACCGCCCAATGAAAGGTTGAGCTTTGCATGAAAACCGCGGCGCTTCTCCCGAGAGAAAAAAGGATTGAGACCCTCAAGGATCCAGAATATCACTCCCGCGGTAATAGTAATACCGTATGAGAGCAATCGGAGGTCGGGTATAGAAAAAAAGTTGTTTGCCATCCTGTACCGGAAGAACCGATTGAGTGAAATTAAGGACTGGGACTTATACATACCTATTAAAGATAATAGTTTTGGGATATACCAGATCTTAGAAATGTATTACCATCAGCTGTAAGAGTCGTCCCCTTGTAAAACTCAGGATAAAGACTGATCTTCCCTGTACTGATTTGCTCCAGCAGTCTCATGGGGGGGCTGGGAACAGCCGATAGAAATAACTGTTAACGCATTGCTAACTCCCAATAAAAGAGGATATTAAGCAACAGGGAGCATGACTGTTCGCATTGGAAATAGTAAACCAGAAGGTCAAGGTGGCGAAAAAACAACACGTTCAGCAATACGTACAGGCTATTCAAAACAGAAAGGCCCGATATGAATTTGAAATACTTGATACCATCGTTACAGGTATCCAGCTTTTCGGCAGCGAGGTAAAATCAGTAAGGCTTGGAAAAGCCAGTCTGAATGAAAGCTTTGCAATAATTCATCATAACGAAGTATGGCTGGAAAACATGCAGATTACTCCCTACGAGCATAACCACATGGAGTTGCTTGAACCGAAACGAAGCAGAAAACTGCTTTTGCATAAAGAAGAAATCCGCAAAATTCTGGCTAAAATCAATGAAAAGGGATTGACGCTTGTTCCGCTGAAAGCTTTTTTTAACTCAAAAGGTCTTCTTAAGATTGAGCTTGCCATTGCCAAAGGCAAAAAACTCTATGACAAGCGCGAAACAATCAAAACGAGGGAAAACCAGCGGCAGATGGAGCAAATTAAAAAACAATACTAAACGAATAAAGAGAAATTCATGCGTTTTCCGAGTGTACAGGAACAACTTGATATTATTGTTGGCAATGTAGTTGAAATTATCAGCGTCGACGAACTTGAACAAAAGCTTCTCATTAGCCTTAAAACATGCAAGCCGCTTAAGGTGAAGCTTGGCGCCGATCCTTCGAGGCCAGACCTCCATCTTGGTCACTCGGTTGTTCTTCGAAAACTTAGAGAGTTTCAGGATTTCGGCCATGAAGCCATTCTGATTATCGGCGACTTTACCGCAATGATCGGCGATCCTTCGGGAAAAAGCAAAACAAGACCTCAGCTTTCAGCCGAAGAGGCCCGCGAAAACGGTTTAAGCTACTTCGAGCAGGCTTCAAAAATTCTTGACCCTGCAAAGACAACTATCTGCTATAATGCCGATTGGCTCGGCAAAATGAGTTTCGCAGATGTTATAAAGCTTTCAAGTCACTACACTGTGGCTCGGATGCTTGAGCGTGATGACTTTGAGAGGCGGTATCGTGCTCAGGAACCTATATCCATTCATGAGTTTCTCTATCCGCTTGCTCAAGGCATGGATTCTGTACATTTGAGAAACGATGTTGAACTGGGAGGAACCGACCAGAAATTCAACCTCCTTGTCGGCAGAGACCTGCAACGGGAGTACGGAATAGCTCCACAGGTATGCATTACCATGTCGCTGCTTGTTGGCACTGACGGAAAGGAGAAAATGTCGAAATCGCTTGGCAATGCGATATGTTTTAATGACTCCCCTGCTGACATGTACGGCAAATCGCTCTCAATTCCAGATACCCTTATTGAGACCTACTGTAAACTTCTGCTTCCGGCAGCCGATAAAGTGGTCCCTGATATTCTTGAAAAGTGGAAGATAGACCCGAGAACAGCCAAACGGACGCTGGCTAAAAAAATTGTAGCGATGTATTACTCAGAAGAAGATGCGGAAGGTGCTGAGACCCATTTTGATCAGGTATTTATTCATAAAAAAGCGCCTGATGCGCTTGAACTCCTAGAATTTGACGAACAGTCCCTACCTATCATCGACCTTTTGATAACTCTTGGAGCTGCTGTCTCGAAAAGTGAGGCAAGAAGAATGATTGAGCAGAAATCGGTGCTTGTGGGCGACAAAAAAGTTGAAGAAATCTACGAGTCCATTTCCTTCGAAATTGAGCCAAAAATCATCAGAGTTGGAAAAAGAAAGTTTTTTAAAGTAGCCTCAAGAAAAACATTTTGAATACCACCTCTTTTTCCTATAATTCGTCAATTTCGAAACTGTATAAGATTTGAACAATATTATAAATCCGGAGGCACGGCATTGTCATTTGTCCCATCAAAAGTTTTTTTCACCAAGGGTGTGGGAAGGCACAAAGAATATCTCTCATCATTTGAGCTTGCTTTGAGAGAGGCCAAAATTGAAAAATGCAATCTGGTTACGGTATCAAGTATTTTTCCTCCTCACTGTGAACGCATCACCGTCGAAGAAGGTCTTAAACATCTCGCTCCAGGTCAAATAACCTTTGCGGTTATGGCTCGTAATTCAACCAATGAATATAACCGCCTGATTGCGGCCTCTGTTGGGGTAGCGATTCCTGCAGATGAAACGCAGTACGGTTACCTGTCGGAACACCATCCATTCGGAGAATCTGCAGAACACTCCGGCGAGTATGCAGAAGACTTGGCTGCAACAATGCTGGCAACCACCCTTGGTATTGAGTTTGATCCAAATAAGGACTGGGACGAGCGTGAGGGAATTTACAAGATGAGTGGTAAAATTATTAATTCTTACAATATCACCCAATCCGCTGAGGGCGAAAACGGTCTTTGGACTACGGTCATTTCGTGTGCGGTTCTTCTGCCGTAATAATAAACGATATGTGAAACAATATTTATTGGACCGCATAAAAACTTGATATACGGGGAACAGGTAAACTCATGCCTTGATCCCCGTTTTTTGTTACGGACCTAAAGGATTCCATAGAATAACCTTAAATAAAAGGTGCTTGCGGTTATGACTGAATCAATCAACACTGATGTTCTGGTAATCGGTAGCGGTATTGGCGGACTGTATTTTGCCATTCATATGGCTGATCACGCGAAAGTTACTATCATCACAAAAAAGGAAAGTTCCACGTCCAATACCAACTGGGCTCAGGGAGGTATCGCTGCTGCAATTGATGACAATGACAGTGCTGAACTTCATATCGCTGATACCCTCGAAGCCGGTGCCGGCTTGTGCAATAGAGAAATGGTTTCCCTGATGGTAAAGGAGGGCCCTCAGCACATACAGCGCCTTAGAGAACTTGGCGTTAACTTTACAACCTCTGAGCTTGATAATCTACACCTTGGCAAAGAGGGCGGCCATTCAAGAAGCAGAATTGTACACGCACAGGACTTGACCGGAAAAGAAGTTGAAACGGCACTGCTCAATCACATCAACAGCCATCCGAATATTACCCTGCTTGAACATCATGTTGCCATCGAGCTGCTTACTGAGCATCATCTTGGCATTAAAACAAATGATATTAACTGTTACGGTGCCTATGTACTTGACTCGATGCAGCGACTACCGAAAAAGATTCTGGCAAAAATCACGTTATTGGCATCAGGCGGACTTGGACATGTTTATCCATTTACTACAAACCCGGAGATAGCCACTGGTGACGGAGTGGCAATGGGGTATCGGGCAGGAGCAGAAATTGCCAATATGGAGTTTATCCAGTTTCATCCAACTTCTCTTTATCATCCAAGAGCAAAATCATTCCTGATCTCCGAAGCTGTTCGTGGATTTGGTGGTGTTTTAAAATTGAAAAACGGTCAGGAGTTCATGCAAAAGTATGATATCCGCCAAAATCTGGCACCTCGGGATATTGTTGCCAGAGCTATAGACTCGGAAATTAAAAAAAGCGGTGAGGATTGCGTATTCCTTGATGTGACGCATATCGACCCCGAAAAGACAAAGGAACATTTTCCAAATATCTACGAAACATGCCTGAGTTTTGGTATTGATATGACTAGGGAAATGATCCCTGTTGTTCCTGCTGCACATTATTCATGTGGAGGAATCCGTACGGACGATAAGGGCAAAACCACGGTCAATCGCCTCTATGCTTGTGGCGAGACCAGCTGTACGGGTGTTCACGGGGCAAACCGTCTTGCAAGTAACTCACTGCTTGAAGCTCTTGTTTTTTCCTGGAGAGCATGTGGTGATATACGCGAACGATTGCATCTTTTAAATAACACGATTGATTTTCCTGATTGGGACGACACAGGAACTGTTAATCCTGAAGAATGGATTCTTGTTTCCCACAACAAGCGTGAGGCACAGCAGGTAATGAACGATTATGTCGGTATTGTTCGCAGCGATCTTCGACTTGAACGAGCAAA
Source organism: Chlorobium sp. (assembly GCA_005843835.1). Taxonomy (GTDB): domain Bacteria; phylum Bacteroidota; class Chlorobiia; order Chlorobiales; family Chlorobiaceae; genus Chlorobium. Next base: position 5,721 of record SZXZ01000029.1, on the reverse strand, counting down.
AAGGAGAATGGACTTCCTCAAAGAAGAAACAGAGTCTTACTTCAAAAAAACAAAGATTACTACACAGATCCTCGAACTGAGAAACATCATCAAGGTAGCGTGTCTGATTATTGAAAGCGCTAAAAAACGACGGGAATCAAGAGGATTGCATTACACAACTGACTATCCAGGAAAAGATGACAACCATTTTCTGGTAGATACTGTACTCAGATCGTTTTAACACCCCATAGGACCGATAGAAGCCATAAACTCCATCGGTCCTATAAATCCTGTCATTCTCCCGCTTACTTCACTTCCTGCCAGTCCCGGGCATAACGAAAATCAATACCTGGAGTACGGCCGGAGATCTTGGCTATAACAGGCATCATCCTCTTGTACTGATTTCTGACAACCAGTTTTCTGACACGATCGTAAAAATGTTCAGGGATACCTTCATCGAGAATTGATTTTTTATCCATTCTTTTTTCAAGCATCATATAGAGCAAAAGATCAACTGCTTCATAGCTGAATCCGAGGTCAGCCTCATCGCTCTGTCCCTCCCAGAGGTCAGCAGAAGGAGGTTTGAGAATCAGGGGCTCCGGAATGCCAAGATGACGGGCAAGCCCTCTAATCTGTGTTTTATAGAGATCACCAATGGGATTGACTGCGGAAGCCATATCCCCGAACAAGGTCCCGTAACCTAGGAGCAATTCTGTTTTATTGCTTGTTCCTGCAACAAGTCGACCATCTCGGGCCGATACATCATATAGAAAAACCATTCTTGTCCGGGCCATGATATTGCCTCTTCTCAATAACTGATCAGTAGGTACTGACGAAAAAAAAGCGTCAACAACTGGCGTAATGGAAACTTCTTCCGCTCGAATACCAAGCTTCTTTATCATAAGTTCTGCATGCTCAAGGCTTTCAGGACTGCTAGAGAGATAGGGCATCATCAGTACGAGAACATTATCTGCACCCAGTGCTCTAACAGCAAGTTCACATACTACCGCTGAATCTATACCACCCGATAAGCCAAGCACAATCGAGCTGAAGCCAAATTTGCGTATCTCATTGAAAAGAAAAGCCTTAAGAATATCCTCAACAATTTGATAATCAAGATGGAGGTCCTGAACCTTCATAATACAAGGTCTTCTAAAAGTTAAATAACCGCATGACAGCCCTGATCAGCAAAAAGACTGATGTATTGACAGTCACCACAAACAATGCTGTATTCCGCAAGGTTTTTCCAGCTATACCTGTATAGAATTCAAGCATAACCGCCATACCGTTTCTTCCGATGAGAAGCATATAGAAAAGCGCCAGAAAGGCAAAAAGCCAGCTCCAAATACCAGTAAAATACAGTAGTTCGAAAAGCCATACCGGGGTCATGGAATAACAGACAATTTTTAACATCCTATCTTGAATGTGTTCAAGATGTTCTCTTTCAAGCAAATATGCTGTACCTCCAATCAGAAGATAAAGAGCCGCAACATCTATCAGAAAATTTGCTAATGCAAAAAACATAGCCTGACGGGGCAACCCGATCAAGGGAAACTTACAAAGCTGCACCATAGCAATAAGAGGAACTGCGTAATCCTTGAGCTCATGTAACTCTTCGCTAAGAGCTTCTTCTTTAAGTTCACGCCAGAATTTTCTGTATCGAAAAAGCACAGTAAAAATTGCTGAAAAAAGTTCTTTAACTCCCATAATACGTTATCGTCTAAGCCATTTTTCAGGGTTCTGTTTAACACGGCCTTTCCAAATCTCAAAATGAACAACTGATCCGCCTTCCGTCATTTTGCCCGATAGTCCTACAAGCTGCTGCGATTTTATAAGATCGTCCTTTACAACATGTAACTGGCCAAGGTTAGCATATACTGTCAGGTAAGATTTAGGATGACGGATAATTACAATATTTCCAAAAGTAGGGAGAAACGCAATCTGAACAACTTTTCCTCCGGAAACAGCTCTTACCTGGGTATTGGCAGGAACGGTGATATCTATTCCGTTATTGGTAGTAACAATTTTAAGGTCCTTGTCCTGAATAGAACCAAATTTTTGTGCTACCACACCATTCCTTACAGGCCAAGGCAAAGAACCGATAGCGGTATCAAAATCCGCAGAAACTTTTTCAAGTTCATACAACCCAGCATCAGGAACTGTTGTAACTGTCTTTTTGTCGAGGGGTTTGGTTTCAGCAGTTTCAACCGGCGGTATTTCTTTTTTTGCTGTTACGGGTTCCTGCACATAAGGTTTTTCCTGCTTGACAACTTCACTTTCTTTTTCATAGTGTTGTTTTTCCCTTCGTTTTGCTTCCTGACGCAGTATTTCACGTCGTCGAGCTTCCAGACGCTGCGCTTCACGCTGCCTGGATTCAAGCCGTTGTGCCTCACGTCGTTTTGCTTCAAGAATTTTTTGCTGCCGAATTTTTTCCATTTCCACAGCTCTCTGTTCTGCAAGAATCAGAGACTCAATCCGTGATTGCAGCTGCGCACGTTTTTTCTGGACTGCATCCAGTTGTGCAGCATATTCCTGCTTGTTTTTTTTGAGGCGATCGAGTACTACTTCCTTTTCTATTTTACTGGCCGACCAGCTTTTCAGTTGCTGCTCCTGCTCCCGAACCATTGCAGCTTTTTGCTTATAGCTTTGCTCAAGTGCAACACGGTTATTTTCAAGAGTAGTTGCGACTTTCTGCAATTCATCAACGTTGTGACGTACTGCCCTGGTAAAAAAGCCCATGTACTGTGCACGAACAAGAGCTTTATTGACCGAACCTGAAGCTAAAATATGCTCGATATCTCTGGTTCCTCCATATTTATAGACAGAAATAGCTGTCCTGCGAAAATCCTCAGAAACCTTGTCGTAAATCTGTCGATTACCCTGAAGTTCATTTTGCAAGCGATTGATATCCCTGTCAAGCTTCTCTAGATAGGTCTGGTTTTCACCAATAATTTTCTCTAATACCAGAATCTGTGTACGAATATTTTCAAGTGCTTTAAACGACTGTGATTCCTTAAGGGTTGTGCTCTTTAGCTTCGACTGGTACTCTTTAAGCTGTTGTTTCAGTACATTGAGATTTTTTTCTACCGCAGATCTTTCTTTCATAATTCTCGATATCTCACTGTTTGCTCTTGGAGCAGCTGCTCCAGTGAGCTGCATACCGGGTTGAAACAGCAGTAATAAGAATAGAAAAAGTAATGATGCCCTCCGAAATAACAGATTGTAAGGGCATGGGGAAGCGATAACGGTCATAGAATATCCTTAAGCTTAAATTCTAGCGCTTTACAAACGAACTGCAACATAAAAAAAACATTTACAAACGTTGTAAGAACATGAGTTAAAGGTAAAGGATAAAAACATTTTCCACGCAAACGGTTCGGAAAAAAATAATTTGTTTTTCATAACCTGAAATAATTGTAAATATCGGTTTTTCATTAGCGTTAACAATACAATGGACAAGCTTGTCATAAGAGGCGGACGTCGGATATCCGGCAGCATTACAGCCTCAGGATCAAAAAATACCTCACTTCCAATTATTGCCGCAACACTTCTTACCGGAAATGGCAATTTTACTCTGCATCATATTCCTGACCTTAAAGATATACTGACCTTTACGCAGCTCCTGCATCACCTTGGGGTAGAAACTTCCTTTTCTGATAACACACTGAAAGTTTCTTCCCTGAATGTCAAAAGTATTCAGGCTCCATATGAACTGGTAAAAAAAATGAGAGCATCAATCTATGTTCTCGGGCCGTTGCTTGCCCGGTTTGGCCACGCAAGGGTATCTCTTCCCGGGGGATGTGCTTTCGGTCCACGTCCCATCGACCTGCATTTAATGGCTATGGAAAAACTGGGAGCTACAATTACCATCGAAACCGGGTTTATTGATGCCACGCTCAGCAATGGAAAACTGCATGGTGCCCATATCGATTTTCCTATTTCGTCAGTTGGCGCAACAGGAAACGCCCTTATGGCGGCTGTTTTGGCTGAGGGCACAACAACTATCAGCAATGCGGCAGCTGAACCGGAAATCGAAACCCTCTGTAATTTTCTCATTGCGATGGGGGCTTCCATCAAAGGTACGGGAACCACTGAACTCCATATAGAAGGTACTAATACACTTCATGCTGTTGAATTTCATAATGTTTTTGATCGAATTGAAGCAGGAACATTGCTTGCCGCAGCAGCCATAACCGGGGGAGATATTACTGTCAACGGAGTTGTGCCTGAACAACTGAAAGCAGTTCTGAAAAAATTTGTTCATGCAGGCTGTACTATTGAATCAACAGCAGACAGCGTGACACTGAAAAGTCCGAAACAGCTTTTATCGACCGATGTTACAGCAAAACCTTACCCTTCATTTCCGACCGATATGCAGGCCCAATGGATTGCGCTAATGTCGCAGGCAGAGGGAACAAGCCATATTATCGACAAAGTCTATCATGAACGCTTCAATCATATACCGGAACTCAACAGATTGGGTGCTCATATCGATATCCGAAAAAATCTGGCAGTAGTTCACGGCCCCCAGAAGCTTTCAGGCACTACAGTTATGTCAACCGATCTGAGAGCATCAGCAAGCCTTGTGCTCGCAGGATTGGTTGCCGAAGGTACAACAGAAGTATTGAGAGTGTACCACCTTGATAGAGGATACGAAAAAATAGAAACGAAACTTAACAGCCTGGGAGCTGATATCAGCCGAGAAAAGTATACTGAATTTTAACGACCAGGGATAAAATAATTATTGTTTTGCATATTATGAATGAAACATTATATTAACTGCCTCTAAAGCCAAGCATTGAGGGCCCTTAGCTCAGTTGGTCAGAGCAAGCGACTCATAATCGCTGGGTCGTAGGTTCAAGTCCTACAGGGCCCACAGATTGTGAAAACAATAGTACCTGGCGTGTTCGTCTAGTGGCCCAGGACATCGCCCTCTCAAGGCGAAGATCACGGGTTCGAATCCCGTACACGCTACATACTTGCACCCGTAGCTCAACTGGATAGAGTATCTGACTACGAATCAGACGGTTAGAGGTTCGACTCCTCTCGGGTGCACCACTCTCACAATGCCTGGCTAACGGCTTTTCTTCTCTCCCGCCGATGTTTGACCTTGCGTTTCTACTGGCTCCGATATTCGCTCTTTTCTTACTGGGAATACTTTTACGAAAGGCATTCATACTTGCCCCCCAATCTGCAGATATTCTCTTTAAGCTCGTTTACTATTTGACGCTACCGGCACTTTTGCTGTCAGTACTTCCGTTTGTCGTCATAACTGCCCGAATGTTTGTTATTCCTCTCATTTCTTTTCTTGTTATCCTTATATCGCTTATTACTGCTAAAGTTACAGGGAAAGCACTTGGGATGCTGAAGCCGACTTACGCTGTACTGGTATCTGGATCGATCATAATGAATCTTGGTTTCATTATGCCGTTTGTACAGTCATTTTATGGAGATGACGGTCTTGCCCGACTTTTTTTATTCGATATTCCGAATGGATTATCAACCTATACCATTGCTTACTTTTTTGCATGCAGGCATACCGGTAAGCCGGATAAGCCTATCTATAAGAAAATTATGACCTCTCCTCCTCTTCTGGCACTTATCGGTGGACTGCTCATGAACAAGCTTGCTCTGTGTCCAGACTCAATTTCAATGGCAATACTGCACACAGTCAGCAAGCTCACTATACCCCTTATTCTGCTTGGACTCGGTGCATCGTTTAGCATTGCTAAAATCAACCTT
>SZXZ01000066.1 GCA_005843835.1 Chlorobium sp. | reverse complement strand
AAATTTGCAACATCATTGTCGAAACCGGAGGCTACCGTATGGCATGGGTCGGTTATGCTGAACATGACGACTCACAAAGCATACGTTCTGTTGCTCATGCAGGGTTGGGGGACGATTATTTTAAGACACTTAAGATATCCTGGGGCGATAATCTTTATGGACAAGGACCGGTAGGAACTGCAATCCGAACCGCTAAACCATGCTTCTCCCATAACGTTCAGGAGGATCCAAAGTTTGAGCTGTGGCGAAAGGAAGCAATAAAACAAGGTTTTGCTGCCGTTCACAGTTTACCTTTACTTATTGATAATCAGGTGTTCGGGGCGTTAACCATTTATTCTGCCGTACCCTATGCTTTTAATGATAAAGAAGTTGAGTTCCTTCTTTCCCTTGCTGAAAATCTGGCGTATGGAATAACCACGCTTCGAAGTCGTGAGTCGCAGAAAAAAGCCGAAGAAAAACTAAAAGCAAGTGAAAAACGCTTTAGAACACTCTTCGAAAGTCATTCTGTAGTCATGTTGCTTCTTGAACCTGACACTGGTAATATCATTGATGCTAATTATGCGGCTGCAAGCTTTTATGGATGGCCGATTGAACAGCTTCGTATGATGCGGATTCAGGAGATTGCCACTATCAAGCCAGAAGAAGTGAACACCAACCTCCGGAAAGCCCATACATCAGAGCAAAACCAGTTTCTCTTTCGTCATCAGAGACATGATAAATCTTTTCGTGATGTGGAAGTCTTTCTCAGCAAAATTGAGATAGATGGAAAAGAGTTTCTCTATTCAATCAATCATGATGTCACCGATAGAAAACGAGCGGAAAGGTATCTTGAAAATTTACATGTTTTTCTACTCCAGCAAAATCCTGCCATAATTATCATTACCGATCCGCTTGGTAACATTGAATACGTTAATCCTGCATTTACAAAGATCACAGGGTATACTTCCGAAGAGGTAAGGGGAGCAAATCCTCGTATTCTTAAGTCTGGCCTTATGCCGCAGGAAATCTATACAAATCTCTGGCAGACCATTCTTTCAGGAGGTGTGTGGAGTGGTGAAATGCAGAACAAAAAGAAAAATGGAGACCTTTACTGGGACAAAGCAGTTATTACGGCCATTATTGATGACGAGGGTGTAATAACAAATTATTTATCTGTAAAGATTGACATTACAGAGCAAAAAAAGTTGTTCTACGAATTGACGTCAGCCAAAGCAAAAGCAGAAGAGAGTAACCGGTTTAAAACTGCTTTTCTTGCCAATGTGAGTCATGAAGTTCGTACTCCGATACATGGTATTCTTGGCTTTGCTGAACTCCTGCAGGACCCTGATGTGTTGAAAGACGAACAGTTACAGTATATCAGGCTTATTCAGCAAACCGGCCAGCGCATGCTGAATCTTGTAAACGATCTTATCGACATTTCAAGGATTGAGGCTGGTGAAGTAAAGCTTGATATAGCTGAAACACAAATAAACAATCTCTTGCGTGACATCCACGCCTTTTTCAAGCCTCAAGCTAGAAAAAAGGCATTACAGCTGAGCTGTATAACCGGGTTAACTGACATCGAAAGTGTTCTTGAAACTGATAGCTTAAAAGTTAATCAGATCATGACCAACTTCATTCAGAATGCCATGAAATTTACTAAGACTGGAACGATAGAGTTTGGATATACCCGAAAGGATAACATGCTTGAATTTTATTGCGCCGATTCCGGCATCGGGATTCCACTGGACATGAAAGATAAAATTTTCGATCGTTTCCAGCAGGTGGATAACGCCTCAACACAATACAGTGAGGGAGCAGGTCTTGGTTTGAATATTTCCAGGGCATTGGTCGCATTGCTTGGAGGCAACATAGGTCTCGAATCAATAGAAGGTAAGGGAAGCAGATTTTTTTTCACCCTGCCCTATAACCATTCATCTTCCTCTAAAACCACAATCCCTGCTCCCTTCATTAAAGAGCAGGAAAAATCAGCTCTGTCTGTAACTCTTCTCATCACCGAAGATGACAGGGTAAGCTCCATTTTGATGAGAGAAATGCTGAAAAAAGATATTGTGACGGTCTATTCTGCTAAAAACGGCCATGAAGCTGTAGAAATGGTTTCAAATTATCCTGACATCAATATTGTACTCATGGACATCAATATGCCGGTGATGAATGGTTACGATGCAACAAGACAAATCAAGCAGCTTCGCCCGGATTTGCCTGTTATATGCCAGACAGCAAACATTTCAAAAGACGACAAGATAAAAGCCCGCGATGCAGGTTGTGATGGCTTTATCACAAAACCGGTCAACAAAAAAGATCTGCTTGAGTTGATAGCTGAGTTGCTTGACAACTGAGAGAAAACTTCCAGATTGGTTTTCGGTACTCTATAATCCTGAGGTTCATGAATATGAAATGATTTCTTTATTTCATTAGTCGGCACCAACAATGATATTTTTTATATTTTGTTTCAGGAAGATGTTTTTTCTTTGAAAGATTAGGTATTTCGAAATAAAGGAGTGTACAGAGTGTTTTTAAGGGTTGCTGTAACAGTTTTATGTATAGTGGCTGCTGTTGTTACTCCAGTCCGGGTAAACGGATATAGGGCAACAGACAGATCATGGAATGCCCCTGTATACGGATCGGGAACCCTTCTGTCAGACAACGAATGGTATCTTTACCGGTTGCTGATGGATTACAGATATAAAAACGGCTTGCCATCAATTCCCATATCTCCAAAATTGTCTTATGTCGCAAAATTGCATGCTCGTGATCTTGAGGCATATCCTCCTTCAGCACCATGCACCCTGCATAGCTGGTCTAGGCATGGTCCCTGGTCCTCATGCTGTTATACTGAGTATAGCAGTAGTGAAGGTATGTGGATAAAACCGGCTGAATTGACCACATATAGAGGAAAAGGCTTTGAAATAGTGGCATGGACGGGTGACTTAATGAAACCGGACGTTGCCTTTTCTTTATGGCTTGACTCCTCAGAGCATCGCTCTGTTATTATTAATACTGAAAACTGGGAAGGGTACCGATGGCGGGCAATCGGCATAGCGATTTCCAATAATTATGCAGTTGTCTGGTTCGGAGAAGAACCCGATTTCACCAGGAGATACAGATAATAGATTTTGCGATACTGTAACAGTATCGCGCCAGGATGTGTAACCTATTTACAGCTATAGGTATACCTGTAATATAATTTGTAATTGTTTGATATTCCTTAATTGTTTTTTAATAATTTATTAATGTATTCTTAAGGATAATTATCTAATTACATCGATTAATGAGGAGCCAATTATGAAAAATACATTTATAGCATTAAGCCTGTTAGTTTCTCTATTTTTTGCAGGTACAGAGAAGTGTGATGCTAAACTTTATGTGCAGATTCTTAACAACACGAGGTATGATGCTGCAAAAGCATCGTTACTTCCATCAAAACAGGGTTGGGGTAAGATACTTAGCATTATATCCGATAATACGCTACCTAAACGTCATCAGAAAAAAAATGTTATAACCAGGGAAGCGAGTATTAATATCAATGAAGGTTCAGATCTTATTTACTTACATATAATACCCAAAGGACCAAACGATCTTGCTGTTAACAAACTGATCAAAGTTAATAAGTTCATTATCAGCAAAGAAATAGCTAATTATAATTTAGGCGTGAATGCTGAAATTGAAATTCATGATCAAGTTGCAAAAGTTGATGAGGATAGTATTGAGGGAGTGAAAATGTCTTTGAAATTCAGCCATCCTGATAAAAAATAAAGTAACAGCTCAAGGGTTTTAATCAGCAATTTTGATTTTGTCCTATAACTTTTTTGTTTTCAGCCGAAGCGAATTACTCACGACCGACACGCTGCTTCCCGCCATGGCGAGTCCTGAAAAAACCGGGTTAAGAAAGATTCCCCAAACAGGGTAGAAAGCCCCGGCAGCAAGCGGAATGCCGATAATGTTGTAAATAAACGCCCAAAAGAGATTTTGGCGGATAACCCTCATCGTTGCCCGTGACAGGGTGATTGCCTGAGCTACTTTGTTAATATCACCCTTTAGTAAAGTTATACCCGCAGACTCTATGGCAACATCAGTCCCCGTTGCCATAGCAATCCCTACATCTGCCTGAGCCAGAGCCGGAGCATCATTAATGCCGTCTCCCGCCATTACAACCTTTCGCCCTGCAGCTTGAAGTTCTTTTATCCTGCTTGCTTTTTCCTGCGGCAAAACTTCAGCTATAAATTCCTCAATACCGACTTTTTTTGCCATAAACCTGGCAGCGGAAAGGTTATCACCTGTCAGCATGATCACTTTCAGTCCTTTTTGGTGGAGAGCTTCAACAGCTTTCCTGGCATCGTCCTTGATAGTATCGCTCAAAGCAATCAACCCGGTGCAATTGTTGTTCTTCTCAATCATGACCACCGTCTTGCCTTCTTCCTGGAGCTCTTTAACCTCCGGAATACATGACTCAGATTCACTTGGTTTGCGGATTCTGAATACATCAGTATCGATGAATGCCGAAACACCAATTCCTTCGAAAGCTTCAAATCCTTTAATGTCAAGAAGGATTATTTTTTGTTGTAATGCCTTATCGACAATAGCTTGAGCAAGAGGGTGCTCAGAACGGCTTTCCACACTTGCGGCCATTTGCAGAAGGGAGGTGAGGTCTGTTTCATTGTCGAGCGTTACTATATTTGTTACCTGTGGAGTTCCTGTGGTGAGTGTACCTGTTTTGTCAAACACCACAGTATCAATGCTGCTGAGTTTTTCAAGGCTTTCAGCATTGCGGATCAGTATGCCGTATTCTGCTCCTTTTCCAATTCCAACAATAATTGCTGTCGGTGTCGCAAGCCCGAGTGCACAGGGGCAGGCAATGACCAGAATGCCGATAAGGCTTGAAATTCCGAAGGGAAGGGCAATAGAAAATCCTAGAAAAAATGACCCGACAGTAAGCCATATCACGCATGTTGCAACGGCAATCATCAGAACAGCTGGTACAAAGACCCCGGCTATTTTATCAGCAATGTTCTGAATAGGGGCTTTCGATCCCTGAGCATCTTCGACCATTCTTATAATGCGGGCAAGAAGAGTCTCAGAACCGACATTTAAAGCACTGAAAGTAAACGATCCCTGTTTGTTGATAGTGCCTCCAATAACGTTGTCGCCTGCTGCTTTATCAACCGGTATTGATTCGCCGGTAACCATTGATTCATCAATCGAAGAGTATCCTTCAGTGATTATGCCGTCAACAGGTAGTTTTCCTCCGGGTTTAACTCTTACGCTATCACCCGTTCTAACCTCTTCAACTGGAATCTCTATCTCTTTTCCATCTCTGATTACAAGGGCAAATTTTGCCTGAAGACCAATCAGTTTTTCAATAGCCTCACCGGTTTTCATCTTTGAACGGGCTTCAAGATATTTTCCTAGCAAAACAAACCCGATTACCACAATCGTGACATCAAAGTAGGTATAGCTTTTAATATTAAGCAGATCCTTTACGGTGGGGAATAATGTGATGACGGCGCTGTAACTATAAGCAGTAAGTGTTCCAATACCGATAAGCGTATCCATGCTTGCCGTGCCCGTTTTGATATACATGGTTATACCTCGTAGAAAAGGAGCACCAATCCAGAAAACCATATAGGTAGCTAGAACCATGGTTAAGGTATTGAACAACCCCATCGGAATCGGAAAGCGCGGAAAAAAGGGAAAAAACATTGAGCATGTATCCCACATCATAAGTATAAACACAAGCAGAGCCGATGGAAACGCAAAGTGAACCTTATGCAATTGCTGTAACAGCTCTTCATGCTTTTCCTTCTTCAGGAGTCTGGTTCTGGCTTTTGACCCAGTCCCCGGAAGGCCTCCGCTCTCTTCAGCTGGTTCAGCAGCAAAGGTAAAGCCGTATTTTTCGATCACCTCATTAATTGCATCTGTCGAGAGTGCATTATTCTCAAATTCAACTGCTGCCTTTTCGGTGGCAAGATTTACGTTAACGAGTTTAATGCCTTCAACAGTAGAAAGCTTTTTAGTGATGATTGCAGCACAGCTTGCACAATGCATGCCTTTTACGGTATAGGATCTGTTCATTTTACAATAATGACTCCACGGTTCACACCCATGGCACAGGTAATTTTATAAGTACCAGGATGGGTCGGAGTAAATTCCATGACAATTTTTTTACCTTTGATAATCGGCTCTGGTTTATCCCACAATCCAGGAACCATAATGGTATTCATGCATCCTGACGCAGTGTCCAGTGGATTGACTTCCAGGCGGACTTTCTCACCTGTTTTTACAGTAAAAGTATTTGGAGCAATATTTCTTTTACTGTTCGAATAAAGAATAGTAAAGGTCTTTACACCTCCAGGTTGTTCAGTCGCCGTTTTGGTGACAGCTCCTGTCGATTCCGCTGTTCCAGTAAAGGTTAAGAGCGCTATGATGATCAGTGTTATTTTTTTCATGCTATAATTTTTCCTTTTATGTGATCTCGTCAAAAAGATTATTTGTTTAGTGTTTCATTCCCGAATGGTGCAACCGTCCCTTTTTTAGATCCCTTGTCTTCATCAGCACAAAGATCACTGGGGTCATAATAAGTACATGCACTGCGGAGGATATCATCCCCCCGATCATTGGCGCTGCAATAGGTTTCATCACATCGGCCCCCGTACCAGCTGACCACATGATTGGAATAAGTCCCAGGAGCGCCACAGCAACT
>SZXZ01000051.1 GCA_005843835.1 Chlorobium sp. | reverse complement strand
TTTCTCTCGCCTTGATAAGGTCGTTTAATAATTTCTTTTGTTCGGTAATCTCAAGCTTTACCGCAACAAAATTGGTTATGACACCCTCTTCGTTTCTTATCGCTGAAATAACTGCCTGATCCCAGTAGAGTTCACCGTTTTTCTTTTTGTTGTGCAATTCACCATCCCAGATCCTGCCGGAAAGAATGGTCTGCCACATATCCAGGTAAACCGAGTCAGGCATCAACCCTGATTTGAGGATGCGGGGGTTCTGGCCGATTGCTTCTTCGGCAGTATATCCTGTGCTTGTTGTAAACATCGGATTTACGTATTCGATATCGCCTTTCTGGTCGGTTATGACCACAATTGCCGGTGCCTGTTCTACGGCAACTCTGAGCTTTTTAAGCTCATTCTCCAGGAGCTTGCGGTCGGTGATGTTTTCGAATACAGCAACAAAGTGATCCTTCTGGAGACTATAGGCGGATATTACAAACCACATGCCCAATACTTCCAGATAAAGCTCAAATCGTTCAGGCTGTCCTGATGTAGCCACCCTGCCATAGATTTCGAGAAGTTCAGGATGCTCGGTATGGATACCCGGAATAACTTCTGAAGCCTTTTTGCCCTCAACGTGTTTTAGTCCGATCTGCTTTTCAAAACTTGAGTTGACTTGCTCATAGATAAAATCAACAGGACGGTCATCTTCGTAGATCATCCGGCAATAAGCAATACCATTCAGCATGTTGTCAAAAAGTGAACGATAGCGATCTTCGCTCCGCTTTAACGAAGATTCCGCAGCTTTCCTTTGCTCGGTGATGTCTGATAAAATAATATTAAAGGTAAACTCTGTCTCAACCTTTGAAGCATCAATTCTCAGCGTATGACCTGCGAGTAGATTAGGTCCCTGACAAAGGTCGGAAGTATCGGTCACAAACGAAACTATACAGTATCCCGGCATTCTTTCACGAAATAGCTTGTCTATAAATGCATCAACAACAACGTAGTCTTCAGGTACAAAAAATAATTTTAATGGTATACCCAGTAATTGGGAACGGGCAACACCCAGCATGTTTGTTGCTGTAAGATTAGCCGCCAGGATTTTACTGCTTTGGTCAATGGTCAGATAACCAAGTGGAGCAAAGTCATAGAGTTCGGTGTATCTGTCGAGACTTGCTTCTAACTCAATCCTCGATCGAGCCAGTTCCTCCCGCTGCATTTCGAGTTCAATCTGGTGTACCGTGAGCTCGTGGATGAACCGCTGCATTTCTTCTGGTGTGGAAGAGGTGCTGAGGGCTGAGGAGCCAGTGCTGAGGTTTTTTTGCTGCAGGTGCTTTTCAGCCCGTGTCCTTAACTCTCGTGAGGCATCAGAGGCATTGCTGAGCTTTTTATCTGGCATGTTTTGGCAGTATTTCGTTGACAACGTAATTTCAATTTTTTTTCTGCCATTTTCTAACCTTTTGGATGCTTCAGCAACGTCGTCATCAGCTGGAGCAGCTCGGTTTTGTGGATGGGCTTGGTTATAAAACCGTCACACCCGGCTTTAATAGCTTTTTCTTTATCCTCTTTTGAGGTAAATGCTGATTGTGCAATCACCAGCAGGTCAGGGCGCTGCTGTTTAATAAGCTCGGTGGCCTCAAAGCCGTTCATGACCGGCATTTTGAGATCCATCAGCACAAGACTGATTTCAGGATGATGGCTGACCAGCTCGACTGCTTCCCAGCCGTTTTCGGCACAGAGAATGGTGATGTTCTGGTCTGTCAGGGTTTTTTTGAGCAGCATTGTGCTTATATTATCATCTTCAACAATAAGCATCGTCAATGCTGTAATCCTGTCGATCGCGTGGTCGGTAAGGGGAATCGGCGTTTTAGACAAACTTACAGGGTTATATGGCAACGTGAAGGTAAAGTTGCTTCCAGCACCATCAACTGATTTTACCCTTATGGTGCCGCCAAGCATTTCAACAAATGATTTGGTGATGCTTAACCCCAGACCTGCTCCCTCATAATTGCGGGTCAAGGTGATATCGGCCTGGTGAAACCGATCGAAAATACTTTCCATTTTGTCAGCCGGAACACCGATACCTGAATCAATACAATAAAACTCCAGCATTTCGCCTTTTCTGGTATACCCGAAATCAATCCCACCCTTTGAGGTGAATTTCAGGGCATTCTGGATCAGGTTGTTTAAGATCTGGTTCAGCTTAAAACCATCATTGTTTATAAAGCTTTCCGTGTCGGAAAGGCCTGTCTTATAGGTAAAATAAAGTCCTTTCATAGATGCTTCAGGTTGAAAATGATCCTGAATATCCGCCAAAAGTTTATTGACAGGGGTTCCAGCTATATGGAGTGTTGTTTCTTGGGCATCAAGGCGTGAAATTTCAATTAGATCATTGATAAGACTGAGCATGCGCTGCCCGCTCTTATGAATAAGGCCAATATATTCAGTCTGTTCTTTTCCTGTTAAATGAGGTTCTTTGAGTAATTCGGTAAACCCGAGAATACCATTCATGGGTGTACGTATTTCGTGGCTGATATTGGCAATAAACGCAGATTTTAAACGGTCGCTCTCCTCTGCCTTCATCTTGCGCTCGGTTATGTCGTGGATAATAAGATAGACAACCGGTTTGCCTCCTATGATAATTTTGCAGCCGAATGCTTCTATATCTCGTACTGATCCATCAGCCCGTCTGTGAGTGAATAAAAAATTAAGCTTGTCTCGCGTCTTCCATTTATCCAGCTCAAGCCGAACTTCTTCGGGGTGGAGGGTGTTGATTTGCTGGATACTCATGTTTCGGAGTTCTTCAACAGACCAGCCGTAAAAGTCTGCAGCAGCAGCATTAGCATCAATGATGCTGCCTGTTTGGGGATCAAGAACTAACTTTACTGCAGCATGCCCCTCAAACATCCTTCTGAATTTTTCTTCACTCTTCTTCAGTGCTTCTTCAGCCTGCAGTTGTTCAGTGATGTCGTTAATGATGGAATAAATCAGATCTTTTCCAGCTATGGAGATGACGTTGGATACGACCTCCACTTCCCGAATAGAACTGTCTGCCAAGCGATGAGTGAATAAATATTTCTTGCGTTTGGTTGTTTTGAGTTTAGAGAGATTTTGTATTGTTGTCGCAGATGGCAGTGTGTTGATATCCTGTACACGCATTTGCTTGAGTTTCTTCACCGACCACCCGTAAAAGTCCTCAGCCGCCGGATTAGCGTCCACAATATTGCCAGTATCGGGATCGATAACCAGCATTATGAATGAATGCCCCTCAAACAGTGCCCTGAAACGCTCTGCAGACTGCTTTTGCTCGGTGATGTCCGATATCATAACTCTACACACATACTCAGTCACACTCATTGACGCATCAATTCTCAGCGTATGACCTGCGAGTAGATTAGGTCCCTGACAAAGGTCGGAAGTATCGGGCACAAACGTCACCTCACAGGATCCAGTTACTCTGTCCCTGAATACCTTTTCAAGCATTGCATCTACAACACGATAGTCTGCAGGTACAACAAATGATTTTAAATTTTGCCCCAGTAATCGTGATCGGACGACACCCAACATTTTTGTTGCAGTGAGGTTTGTTGCAAGAATTTTACTGCTTTTATCGAGTGTCAGATAACCCAGAGGAGCATAATCGTAGAGCTCTGTGTAAAGATCGATGCTATGTTCTAACTCAATCTGCGATTGACACAGTTCCTCCCGCTGCATTTCGAGTTCAATCTGGTGTACCGTGAGCTCGTGGATGAACCGCTGCATTTCTTCTGGTGTGGAAGAAGTGCTGAGGGCTGAGGAGCCTGTGCTGAGGTTTTTTTGCTGCAGATGCTTTTCAGCCCGTGCCCTTAACTCACTTGATGTATAGGGGGGATTTTTGATATGCTTCTTTGGCATAGCTTGAGGAATTAGGGCTTTTACGTGTAACCTCCAGCAGTAAAAGGTAAAAGGTCAGTCAAGCGCCTGTCCTTACAACCAGGTTAGTATAATAACTAGTAAATATAGTGCTTATTTTCCGACATTTTTTACATACTTGTTACGCCGTACATAACGTCGAAAAAAAACACCCCGCTACTCGAGGTTGCGGAGTGTTTTTTTTTGATAACGATGGGTCGGAATTACTTTTTAGGAGCAATTGCTGATGTTACGCTCTGTACTGCCTGACCAAGGGTGTTGGTGGCGCTGCCCAGAAGGTCAATTGCTGTTTTGCCGAGGGGTTCGATTGCGCCTACGACAGTCTGGATTCCAGAGCTCAAGAGTTCGGTTGACTGTTTTACAAGATTTACTGATGCATTCACAAAATTGGTGACTGCTGCTGAAAGATCGGTGTTTGCTTCGTTTGCCATGGTTTGTATGGTTTTATGGTTATTGGAACGTGTGCTACGGTAAAAATTTGGAGCAATATATACTGCATATCGCCTCTTTATTGAAGTTAGGCTATTTTAGGCGTTTGTACTAAACAATTTTTAGTGGAATACGGCAATAGTGAAGGCTTTCTTCTGCATTAAAAAAAATTGAGATAATTTAAGATCCAACATTAGATGATTCTTAAATAACATATATTGCTGGATTATTGTAACTGAAATATACGCTCTCTTTTGAGCATTGGCTGTTGTGGCTATTTTTTTTTTAATGACGTGGTGCTGTATACAATGCTGAACAGAGAAGATATCAATCCCTTGCCGCCGAACTTAAGGGCTCTTGCTGAAGAACGCCTAGGGGAAAGCCATATTCCGGTTTCTAATTTTCCAACTTCAGAGGATGGATTGTTAAAGCTGATCCATGAGCTTTCGGTTCAGCAGATCGAACTTGAAATACAGCAGGAGGAGCTTATACAGTCGAGGGATGAGCTGGAAAAAAGTCTTGAAAAGTTCACTGAACTTTATGACTTTTCGCCGGTTGGATACCTAACTCTTGCAAGGGACAGTAGCATACTTGAGTCAAACCTGACGGCAACAAAAATTCTTGGGATTGATCGAGAGCAACTGGTGAATACCCGGTTTGCAGCATTGTTGACTGCTGAAGACCGTGTGGTTGTGGATACGCTGCTTGCTGTTGTGTTCGATAAAAGAGAGGCGGGGTGCTGTGAGGTTGTGCTTGGGGCTGAAAGTTGTGCTGGAAATACGCTGCGGATTGATGTGGCGGTCAGCAACAGTGCTTTTGAGTGCAGGGCTATTCTTACTGATATTACTGCGCAAAAGAATTCTGAAAGAAGTCTGATGCGAAGTCAGGAGCGGTTCAGGAGACTTTTTGAAGGCCATACCTCTGTGATGCTGGTGATTGATCCTCAGAATCATCACATTATTGATGCTAATTTAGCGGCTGAAAAATTTTATGGATGGTCGATTGATGAGCTTAAGATGATGCGTATTCATGAGATTAACATGCATTCACCTGAAATGGTGAATAGCAATATGGACAAGGCAAGACAACTGGGACAGAAAATATTTTTGTTCCAGCACCGGAGGGCGGATGGATCAATCCGTGATGTTGAGGTTATCAGCAACCTTATTTCTGTTGAGGGTAAAGAGCTTTTTTATTCGATTATCAATGATATCACTGAGCGTAAACTGATAGAGAGTGCGTTACAACAAAGTGAAGAGCGGTTCAGGAAAATGTTTGAGGGACATTCGGCGGTTATGATTGTGGTTGAGCCGAAAACGGGCATGCTGATGGATGCAAACAGGGCGGCTGAAAAATTTTACGGGTGGCCGATTTCTGTGCTTAAGAAGATGAATATCAATCAAATCAATACGCTCTCACCTTTAGAAGTTCAGCAGGAACTTGATAAATGGAAAGGAGTGGATCAGAGAAGTTTTACGTTCAAGCACCGGAGGGCAGACGGTTCTGTGCGTGATGTTGAGATATTCGGCAATAAAATTGAGACGATGGGCCAGGACCTGATCTATGATATCATTCATGATATCACCGAGCGCAAGCGGGTAGAGAGTGCTTTGAAACAGAGTGAGGAGAGGTTCAGGAAAATGTTTGAACGCCATTCTGCGGTGATGTTGCTTCTTGATCCTGAAAGTGGCCGGATTATTGATGCCAATAATGCGGCAGCTAACTTTTATGGATGGACCATTGATGAGCTCAGGGAGATGCGTTTACAGGATATTACAAATTCTTCGGCTGAGGTTTTAAGGAGTGATGCCGAAAAGATAAGAACGCGGCAGCAAAAGCAGTTTCTGTTCAGCCATGTGAGGGCTGATGGATCGCTGCGTGAGGTTGAGGTGTTCAGTAATATTATTGAGATTGATGGTAAAGGGATTCTGTATGCGATTATTCATGATATAACTGATCGAAAACTTGCGGCTGAAGAGAGCGATCGGTTGAAAACTGCGTTTCTGGCTAATATCAGCCATGAAATCCGTACTCCTATGAATGGAATTCTGGGGTTTTCGGAGCTGCTGAAGGAGCCTCTGCTTTCGGGTGAGGATCAGAGGGAGTATGTGGACCTGATTCATAGGAGCGGTCAGCGAATGCTTAACCTGATTAATGATCTTATGGATGTGTCGCGTATTGATGCCAATGAGACCAAGCTGGAGATAGGTGAAACTTCGGTGAATAAGCTTTTGCTTGAGCTGGCTCAATTTTTCAAGCTTGCTGTTTATAAAAAAGATTTGCGGTTACGCTTTACGGCCGGGTTAGGGGACGATGAAAGTGTGATTGAAACTGACGGTGGAAAACTGGCGCAGATTTTGACCAACCTGTTGCAGAATGCCTTGAAATTTACCACGAAGGGGGGGATTGATTTTGGCTATACTCGAATTGGTGATATGCTTGAGTTTTTTGTGATTGATTCGGGGATCGGTATTCCTGATGAGAAAAAAGAGATTATTTTTGATCGATTCCATCAGGTGAACAATTCTTTAACACGTGCGCATGAGGGTGCTGGTCTGGGATTAAGTATTTCCAAGGCGTTTGTTGAAATGCTGGGCGGATCACTGCGTGTTGAGTCGGCGGTTGGTGCCGGAAGTACTTTTTCTTTTACGCTGCCTTATGTTTCGAAATATGCTTTGCGAGCTCCTGTTGCAAAAAAAACGGATGACTCGCCTCCTGCTGTGACCATTCTGATTGCTGAGGATGATGAACTGAGTACTCTTTTGCTTAGAAAAAACCTTAAGGGTGAGGACGTTACCATTCTCAGGGCTGAAAACGGCTGGGAAGCTGTGGAGCTTGTTGGTCACCATCCGGAGATCAGCCTGGTGCTTATGGATATTAAAATGCCGGTGATGAACGGGTTTGAAGCTACAAAGCTGATAAAGGAGCTGCGGCCGGATTTGCCGGTGATTGCCCAGACGGCATTTACTTCGCCGACTGACAGGAAAAAAGCCAGGGATGCGGGTTGTGACCGATTTATCAGTAAACCTATTTATAAAAGTGAGTTGCTTGAATTGATTGTGGAGATGCTGAACAAGAAGCCTCGGGTGTAGGGATGAGTTTACTTTTTTATTGAAAACATCTGTTATATTGAAATTTGGCATTAATTCATATTACCCCATAAAAAAATGGTTTAACGGTATACGAATGCCCTCCTTTTGTACTCCTGAAAATTTTTTTGATTTGTGAACTATACTGATATAAGTAAACCTGCAGGTGGTGATTTCAGCCTGCATGGTGCGGAGCCTTTTTTGAAACAGGTAGAGCTGGGCCAGATGTTCAACAATATGTTGAATGGTTGTGCCTGCTGCAGGGTGGTTTACCTGAATGAGGTGCCGGTTGACTTTGTCTACGAATTTGTGAATCCTGCCTTTTTGGAACTCAGCGGGATTAAAGACCCTGTCGGGTTTCGAGTTACGGAACTTATGCCTGGTATCGGGGAGAGTAATCCGGAGTTTATTGAGCATTTTTTAGCTGTTGCTGAGAGCGGTGTTGAGGAGCGGTTTGAGTTTTATCTTACTCCTTTAAAACAGTGGTATGATATTTACACGTACTCTCCAAAAAAGGGGTATTTCGTTGCCATATTTGATAAAATAACCGAAAGGAAACAGGTTGAGGATGAACTTCACCGCTTGACTCGTGCGTTGAAGGCAACAAATTCATGTAATAGTGCGCTTGTTCATATTACGGATGAGGTTGAGCTGCTGGAGAAGGTTTGCGGTATCATGGTTGAGATCGGGGGGTACCGTATGGCGTGGGTGGGGTATGCGGAAAATAACCAGGATAAAAGCATACGGTCGGTTGCTCATGCCGGCTTTGAGGATGGGTACATTAATACTTCAAAAATTACCTGGGCGGATGCTCCCCTGGGACAGGGGCCTTTAGGTATGGCTATCCGGACCGGGAAACCGTCGTGTATTCGTGATATTTTTCATGATCCTGTGTTTGAGCCATGGCGAGCTGAGGCTCTCTGTCGTGGATATGCTTCGGTTCAGAGTTTGCCGCTTAAGGCGGGTGATGAGGTGTTTGGCGCTATAACTGTTTATGCTGATTTGCCTGAGGCTTTTAATGAGATTGAAACCGATCTGCTTACGTCGCTTGCGGATAATCTTGGATATGGAATAACCATGTTGAGGAGCCGTGAGGCAAAAAAACATGCTGAGAACGAACTGAGGCAGAGTGAGGAGAGGTTCAGAATGCTTTTTGAAGAACACTCTGCCATTATGCTGCTTATTGACCCTGTAACGGGCAATTTTATTGATGCTAATCGTTCTGCTTCTCTTTTTTACGGATGGTCAATTGAGGATTTACGGAAAATGAGTATCCATCAGGTCACCAATGTTTCGCACGAAGAGGCGCTGATGAATATGGAAAAAATAAGAACCTCTGAACAAAACCTGTTTTTGTTTAAACATCAGAGAGCGAATGGGTCGTGGCGTGATGTTGAGGTGTACAGCAATAATATTGTGATTGATGAAAAGGAAATTCTGTATGCAATTATTCATGATATTACGGAGCGAATACTGGCAGCTGAGGAGAGTGACCGGCTGAAAACTGCGTTTCTTGCGAATATAAGCCATGAAATCCGAACTCCTATGAATGGTATTCTCGGGTTTTCAGAGCTTTTGAAGGAACCTCAATTGTCGGGGGAGGAACAAGCTGAATATATTGATCTGATTCACCGAAGCGGGGAGCGTATGCTGAATTTGATTAATGATCTGATGGATATTTCCCGCATTGATGCAAGGGAGATGAGTCTGCAGGTAACGGAAACATCGCTCAACCGGCTTTTGCGGGATTTGGAGAGGATTTTTAAGCTGCAGGCTAAGGAGAGCAAGTTATCGTTACGCTGTACACTGGGTCTTTCGGACCAGGAAAGCATGATTGAAACTGACAGCGGTAAACTGACCCAGATTTTGACAAACCTGCTGCAGAATGCCCTGAAATTTACAAGGGTGGGAAGTATTGATTTTGGCTATACGCTAGCCGGTTCAATGCTTCGGTTTTATGTTATCGATTCGGGTATAGGGATTCCTCCGGGCATGGAGGATATGATTTTTAACCGCTTCCATCAGGCTGATATTTCGATTACCCGTAACCATGAGGGTGCGGGGCTCGGGTTGAGCATCACAAAATCTTTTGTTGAGATGATGGGAGGCTGTATCATGCTGGATTCTTTAGAGGGTGCGGGCAGTACTTTTTCGTTTACTTTGCCTTATACTCGTTGTCCTTCGAGTTCTGTCGCGGCTGGATTGGAACACCAAAATATACCGGATGCTATAGATTGTGCACCTCGGCTGACCATTCTTATTGCTGAGGATGATGAGGTGAGTACTATCCTGCTTAAAAGGAATCTGAAGGATAACAATGTTATTCTTCTTCTGGCTGAAAACGGCTGGGAGGCAGTTGAAATGGTTCGACACCATTCGGAAATCAATCTTGTACTTATGGATCTCAGGATGCCGGTGATGAATGGGTTTGAGGCGACGGTGCGAATTAAAGAGCTGCGACCGGATTTGCCGGTTATTGCCCAGACTGCATTTACCTCGAAAGAGGATCGGGAAAAAGCCAGAGAAGCTGGCTGTAACCATTTTGTCAATAAACCTCTACAGGTTCGGGAGCTTCTTGAAATTATGAAGGATTTGCTGTAGGTAAGCATAGCTTCCTCTCTCCCCCTCTGCCTCGTTTCCCTTCTATTTCGCCTTTCTCTTATAAAAATTTTTCCCTGTTGAAAAGTTCCGCATCTCTCTTTGCATTGAGCTGTGCGGGCATGCATGTTAGCGTATACTGCGTATATTTTTTGCATGGTTTTTTTGCTATTTTAGATATATATTATGTATGTAATGGATGTCATTATCTGTACATCTCTTTAAGTTTCGCTGGAATACTTAATTTGACTTTACCCCCCATGCAAAAAATCAAGTATATCAAACGATCGGATGCCTTGTCTGATCTGAGGTCTATCGCTGAAAAACGCCTGGATAACTACAATGGGAAGCGACAGGATTTTGTATCGTCGCCGGAGGAAATGATAAAGCTGATTCATGAATTAGAGGTTTCCCGGTTTGAGCTTGAAGTACAACAGGAGGAGCTGATTCGGTCGAGGAATATTCTTGAAAAAAGTATTGAGCGGTATGCTGAGCTTTATGACTTTGCACCTGTCGGGTACCTCACACTTTCCTGTCAGAGTACTATTATTGAGGCAAACATGACTGCGACCAAAATCCTTGGGATTGATCGATCTCTGCTTGAGGGTAACCGGTTGAAAAATTTTATCACTCCTCGGGATGTCGGGGTTTTTAATGCTCTGTTGGACAGGATTTTTGGTGGGAACATGACGGATTATTGCGAGGTTATGCTTTTTGAGAGTAACACCATCGTTCGTATTGATGCGGTTTTGAGCCCTGACAGGCTTGAATGCAGGGCGGTGCTGACTGATATTACGGCCTCTAAACTGGCTGAAGAGGAGCTTTTGGCGGCTAAAGCGCAGGCTGAGGAGAGTGACCGATTAAAATCGGCGTTTCTTGCTAATATCAGTCATGAGATTCGTACGCCTATGAATGGTATTCTGGGCTTTTCGGAACTGTTGAAAAAGCCTGACCTTTCGGGTGAGGAACATTCAGAGTATGTGGACCTTATTCACAAAAGCGGTAAGCGGATGTTGTCGCTTATTAATGATCTCATTGATATTTCGCGTATTGAGGCTGGGGAGACAACGTTGCATATCCATAAAACTTCCGTGAATCAGTTGATGAGGGAGCTCGCTCAGTTTTTTAAGCCAAAATTTGATGAGAAAGGTTTGAGGTTATCCTGTACAATAGGACTTCCTGACTGTGAAAGTACCATTGAGACGGACGGTGGAAAACTGACGCAGATTTTGACGAACCTTATTCAGAATGCTCTTAAGTTTACTGAACAGGGCGTGATTGATGTGGGGTATTCGAGGAAAGGTGCAATGCTTGAGTTTTATGTTGAGGATTCGGGTATTGGTATTGCCGCTGACTATATAGAGAAGATTTTTGACCGGTTTCGTCAGGTTGATAATGCTTTGTCGCATACACAAGAGGGTGCGGGGCTTGGATTGAGTATTACGAAGGCATACGTTGAAATGATGGGTGGAAGTATGAGGGTTGCATCGGTTGTTGGAAGAGGAAGTACTTTTTCTTTTACGGTGCCTTATGCTGCTTGTGATGTATCGGAAGTCAGGTTGCAGGAACTCTCTGTTGTTGAGCGGGTCGAACCTTTACCGCAGATGACTTTTGTTGTTGCGGAGGATGATAATGTGAGCAGGTTACTTCTTTTAAGGATGCTTGGTGACGATAAGGTTACTGTTTTTACGGCTGGTAACGGTATTGAGGCGGTGGAACTGGTTAAACAACATCCTGAGGTAAATCTTGTGATTATGGATATCAAGATGCCGGTTATGAATGGGTTTGAGGCTGCGAGGATTATCAAGGAGGTGCGACCTGATTTACCTGTTATTGCTCAGACGGGGTTTACGTCGAATGAGGAGAGGAATAGAGCCATAGCAACTGGATTTGACGGTTTTATCAATAAGCCGGTCTGCAGAAATGAGTTGCATAGCATGATGAAGGAACTTCTGAAAAGCCGTGTTTGCCTTACTCGCTAAACAGCGGCGGGGTTTAGCCACAAAATAATTGGATTGATTCTGCTTTTTTTTACGCTACGATTATGTAAGTTTGAGGGTATAGATATTAAAATATCTTATACAACCAACATACTGGATCTTAAGCCACATTTGTAAGATTTGTACTTGTACTGTGGTTCGGATACTGGTTCAGTACATTTTGTTCGGGGAGCTCCCCCTCTCCCCCAGCTTATAACTATTTTGTAACAGTTTTATGACCATTGATAACAGCAAGAGGGGTGAGAACGGTGAGGACAAGAGTGGCTTTACCATACGGGATGTTGCGGAATCGGACTGTATGAATGCAGGTTCGGTGAAACATGAGATTTTCAGCAGTACGATTATTGAGTTGATTCCGGGTGCTTTTTATATGATTGACCGGAATAATAAGTTTGTCTGGTGGAATGCTTACGAGCGGGATGTTATTGTGGGGAGGTCTGAAGGTGAAATGAGGCAAGTTTCGCCACTTGATACCATTCATCCGGATGACAGAAAGGCGGCAGAGGAAAAATTGCTGCATGTTATGCAGTCGGGTGTTGAGGATTCGAGTGAGTTCAGGGTTCTTCTGCATGGTGGTCCTCTTTTTCGATGGTTTCAGCTTTCCGGTAAAAGAATATTCCTTGATGGCAATCCGTTTGTCATCGGCGTTGCTATCGATATTAATGATCGAAAGGAATTTGAGATGGCTGCTTTGCAGAGCAGCGATAGCCGGTTCAGGAAGCTGTTTGATAATCACTCTTCGGTGATGCTTGTTATTGATGAGTCGGGTAATATTGTTGATGCGAATCTGGCTGCTGAGGATTTTTACGGTTGGTCGAGTCATGAACTTTGCGGGATGAGAATCGACCAGATTTCGACAAAGTCGTCTGAGGTGGTACAAAGTGATTTGCAGAAGTTTAAGACGAGGGCGGTCAATCAGTTTATGAGTGTGCATCGGAGGGCGGATGGCTCCGTGCGTTTTGTTGAGGTTGTGAGCAATACTATTGATATTAACAGGAAAGTGGTGTTTTACTGCATTATTAATGATGTCACGGAGCGCAAGGTTACTGAGAGCCAGCTTCGTAAACTGAGTGCTGCTGTTGAGCAAAGTCCGGCGGTTGTTATTATTACCAATGTTGAGGGTAGTATTGAATACGTTAATCCGAAGTTTACGCAACTTACAGGGTATGCTCTTGAAGAGGTTCTCGGCTTTAATCCCCGAATACTTAAGTCGGGCCTGATGCCAATTGAGATTTACCGGGAGCTTTGGGAGACGATTCTTTCGGGCAGGGTGTGGCGGGGGGAGATGCAGAACAAAAAGAAAAACGGTGATCTTTTTTGGCAAAGTGCTGCTATTTCAAGTATCCGGAATGAAGCGGGTGTGTTAACGAATTTTGTGGCGGTTAATGAGGACATAACTGAACAAAAGGAAATTTTGCGGGAACTTGTTGCTGCTAAAGAAAAGGCGGAGGAGAGTGACCGGTTAAAGTCGGCGTTTCTGGCTAATATCAGCCATGAAATCCGTACGCCTATGAATGGGATTATGGGGTTTTCGGAGCTGTTGAAGGAGCCTCATCTTTCGGGTGAGGAACAGAGTGAATATATAGGTCTTATTCAGCAAAGCGGTATGCGTATGCTGAATTTGATTACTGATCTGATGGATATATCGCGTATTGATGCCCGTGAGACAAAGCTTCATGTAACTGAAACATCGGTTAATGAGCTGCTGGATGATCTTTTCGCTTTTTTCAAGGTTCAGGCTGAGGCAAAGGGGTTGCAACTGCAACTGGTGAAGGGGCTTGTGGATAGTGAAAGTATTGTGGAAACTGACAGTTTGAAGCTGAATCAGGTGTTGACGAACCTGTTGCAGAATGCTCTGAAGTTTACGAAGAAGGGAAAAATTGATTTTGGGTATACCCGGAAGAATGAGATGCTGGAGTTTTATGTGGCGGATTCGGGTATTGGCATACCAGTTGAGATGAAGGATATAATTTTTGAGAGGTTCCACCAGATTGATAATTCTTTAACGAGGCCTTATGAGGGGGCTGGACTTGGTTTGAGCATTTCGAGGGCGTTTGTTGAAATGCTGGGTGGAACGCTCGGTGTTGAATCGGAAACGGGCACGGGCAGCACCTTTTTGTTTTCACTTCCTTACAGGCATGTTACGGCTTTACCTTCGCAGCACTCTTTTTCTCTCGTTCAAGAGCCTGCCAGAAGTCTACCCTGTCTTACCATTCTTGTTGCTGAGGATGATGAGGTCAGCAGTTATCTGCTTAAAAAGACCCTTGAGAATGAAAATATTTCACTTCTTTTTGCTGTTAACGGGTTGGAAGCTGTTGCGTTGGCGAATAACCATCCGGAAATAAATCTGGTTCTTATGGATATTAAAATGCCTGTGATGAATGGGTTTGAGGCTACTAAAAAGATCAAACTGATAAGGGCTGATTTGCCGGTTATCGCGCAGACCGCTTTTACTTCGAAGGTTGATCGGGAAAAAGCTAAAGAGGCCGGGTGTGATGCTTTTGTTACAAAACCTGTCAGCAAAAAAGAGTTGCTTGCGGTTTTTCATGAATTGGGGTTATAGCGAAGCCTGTTCGGCAGATAAAGAAATTTTAAACTTTTTGGGCCGTGAATAGTCGCAGCATATTGAATGTTTTGATTCTTGATGATGAGGTTGACTTTACTGAGGAGCTGAAAGATTATTTTAATAATTCGGGCTTTGTCTCTTATGCGGCTAATACCGTTGAGGATGGGTATCGGCTTTTAAGCCAATATGATATTGATCTGCTTATTCTGGATATCAGGCTGCCGGGGGCGAATGGACTTGATGTTCTGAAAAAAGTGAAGTCTCTTTATAGCGGGATTGAGGTTATTATGGTGTCGGCTCACGGGGATATGGATACGGTGATTGAGGCGATCCGGCTTGGGGCTTTTGATTATATGCGGAAACCTTTGAGGTTTATTGATCTGCAGATAGCTATTGAACGTACGAGGAAGTTTCTTTTTATGCAGCAAAAGCTGGCGCGTGTTGAAGAGAAAAATTCTTTGATCAATAAAAATATCCAGGATTCTATCGGGCGCCATTTTGTGGGTAAAAGTTCGCAGATACAAAAGGTGTTTGAGCTTGCTAAAACTGCTGCTCAATATACTGATGTCAATGTGCTGGTTACGGGTGAGAGTGGTACGGGCAAGGAGATTATTGCAAGAATAATTCATTATATGGGACCTCACAGTGATAATTATTTTGGTGCAATAAATTGCAGTTCCATTACTGAGTCGTTAATGGAAAGTGAGTTTTTCGGGCATAAGAAGGGAGCGTTTACGGGTGCTGTGTGTGATAAAAAGGGGTTGTTTGAACTCTGTAATGAGGGAACTCTTTTTCTTGATGAAATTGCTGATATGCCTTATGTGCTGCAATCAAAAATTTTGCGTGCTATTGAAGAGAAGGTTATTACGCGGGTGGGTGACACAAAGCTGATCAGCACTATTTTCAGGGTAATTTCGGCAACTAATGTTGAACTTGACAGTCTGGTTGAAGAAAAGAAGTTCAGGCTTGATCTTTTGCACCGGCTTAATACACTGTATATTCACATCCCTCCCTTGAGAGACAGAACTGAGGATATTGCTCCGTTACTGATTGATTTTACTGAGGATTTTGCTAAAAAGGTCAATAAACCTATTGAACGTATTTCTGAAGGTGTGTTTGACAAGCTTATGGGGTACAGGTTTCCGGGAAATATCCGGGAGTTGAAGAATATGACTGAACGGGCTATTATTCTGTGCAATGGGCACTCGCTTTCGGCTGATGATTTTACCTTGCCGGCGGCTTATTATAATAATCCCGCTGTTCGGGTTCCTGAAAAGGACTCGAACGGGGTAAAGCTAATTGCACATGAGATTGAGTATATCCGGAAGGCCCTTGAGGAAGCCAAATACAATCAGTCTCTCGCTGCGGATTTTCTTGGAATCAGTCGCCATGCGCTGATAAGAAAAATTAAAAAATTCGGCATAACTATTGTTAAATCCGAAGGTGACTAATGGCGTTCTTGATGGATCAAGCCGATTTTGTGATTTCGTAAAAAATTAAGTATACCTCGTACGATTTTGTGGTTTCTTCTTTTCTTCGTGGTGATGCGCTAACTCTTATCCAACGGGTGGTGTTGCGCTTGTTGGGTTGGGCTATACCCATAACGAACCCGATTACCGGCTGACCGGTGCGTAACGCAACCATGACAGGGTGTTCGTGTATCGGCATGTCTGTTCCATCCTCTCTGACATAGTGCAACTTGAGTTCCGAAAGTGTTCTGCCTTGCATGTCTTCCATGCGTACGCCTGTGATGCGCTCTGCTTCCTGATTGCCCATTACAATTTTTTCGTCTGCATCCTGAAACATCGACCCGACCGGCATTGTTTCGAACAAAAAGTGGAAACGTTCTTCACTATCTCGAAGCTTTTGCTCTAATTTTTTAGACAGGGTGATGTCTGTAAACGTTATCACAAGACCGTCGATGCGATTTTCGAGGGTTCGGTATGGCATGATTCTTACGGTGAACCAGCGATTTTCGCTTGCTAATACCTCCTTTTCTTTGAACACAAGCGTACGCAGCACCTCTCGGGCATCTTCTGCAAGTGCGGGATATTTGAGATCGGAGACGATGTCGGTTACCGGACGGCCTACGTCGGTGCCGATAAGCTTGATTAGGCTGGCTGTTCTGGTGGTAAAACGACGGATGTTGAGTTCGTCGTCGAGAAACAGGGTTGCTATATCCGTGCTGTTGAGAAGGTTTTTCATGTCGTTGTTGGTCGTCGACAGGTCACTCACTTTTGATTGCAGTTCCTGGTTAACCGTCTGGAGTTCTTCGTTGAGTGACTGCATTTCCTCCTTTGAGGTTGTCAGTTCTTCGTTGGTGCTCTGAAGCTCTTCGTTGGCTGACTGCATTTCTTCGTTTGTCGATTTGAGCTCCTCTTCGGAGGTCTGCATCTGTTCGCGAATGGCAATATTTTCATCTTTGGCAACCTTGAGTTCTTCTGCTAGCGACTGGGATCTTATGTCGTGAATATCAATATCAGCGGTGTCGGTGTTCTCATTTTTTTTCAGCCGATTTGCTACATCGGTAAAGACAATCATGATAAGACCTTTCAGAATGTCTGGTTTTTCGATGAGCTTGACTGTTACATCAATAAGCTGTGTTCCTCCGTTTGTTCCTATCGTCAACCCTTTTTTAATTATCTCTCCTGTCTGGCGGATAACATGGTTGATAAGCATGTTCAGTTCGTAGCGAAGCCCTTCGCGTGCCATGGCAAGTACGTTCATGTTGGCTTTGCCTGCTGCAGGTTCGAGGTACTTTCCGGTTCGTCCGCTTATGTATATGATGTCGCCTTTATTGTTTATAAGAACTGCTGCCGGGGCAAAGTTCTGGAGCAGGTAATTATCGATAATCGATTGCAGGTTGAAGTCGGAAACTTTATGTTCTGCCTGATTATCTGTAACAAAGGGCATCCCTTTCACGGTATGGGTAAAAGCCGGAGGAAAATTCATGGACTCTCCTTTGCTGCCTTGAAAAAGCCGCCGGTAGAGCCTTGATTTGCTGTCGAGGGATTCAAACAGATTTGTATGTGAACCGATGGTTTCTGCACTTCCGAGGAATAGAATTCCTCCCTGGTTAAGGCTGTAATTAAAAATTGGAATTACCTTTTTCTGGAGCTCCTGTCCCATGTATATCAAGAGGTTACGGCATATCAGGACATCGAGCTTGGTGAAGGGTGGATCCATAATGACGTTGTGCGGAGCAAAGACTAATGTCTCGCGGATTTCGCGTGAAATCCTGTAGCCCCGGTCATCTTTTTCAAAGTATTTTTTGATAATATCGGGCAATACATCTGCGGTGATGTTGGGGGGATATATTCCTGATCGAGCTTTATCTATGGCGTCTTTGTCGAGGTCGGTTGCAAATATCTGGAGTCTGAAATTGCCGAGAGGCTTGCATGAGGCAAGGGCTTCTCTGAAGGTAATGGCAAGTGTATACGCTTCTTCTCCTGTTGAACAACCTGCCACCCATGCCCGGAGTATACCGCCGGATGGCATGGAGGCAAAAATAGTTGGAAAACCTTTTGTTTTAAGAGCATCCCATGCGGCGGGATCGCGAAAAAAACTGGTTACACCGATAAGCAGTTCCTTGAAAAGGAGTACAACTTCCTGGGCGTTATCCTGCAGGTAACGGACATAGTCGGAAATTTTCTGGATCTGATGAATACCCATGCGCCTTTCGATACGGCGGTATATTGTGTTTTTTTTGTAGAGTGAAAAATCGTGACCGGTATGGGTACGCAAGAGTATTATTACTTTTTCCATGGCACTCAGTGCTTTTTCGGCGAGCACAATGGGTGACTTGGTCACTACGGGAACATTCTTAAGATAGTTCATGATCTTGAGGGGCAGGGCCTCGACTGGTGCAATAATATCTGCAAGCCCTTCGTCTATTGCGCTACGGGGCATGCCGTCAAATTTTGCTGATGAGGGATCCTGCACAAATACGCCGCCGCCTTTTTCTTTGATTGCACGGAGACCAAGGGTACCATCGGAACCCATTCCGGAGAGAATGACGCCTACGGAGTGTTCCTGCAGGTCGTCGGCTAATGATCGGAAAAAGAAGTCGATGGGAAGTCGTAATCCGCGGGGCTTGACCATATCGAGCAGATGCAGTTTTCCGTGGAGCAGGGTCATGTCCTGGTTTGGTGGAATAACGTAGACATGGTCGGGTTCAATCAGCAGGCGATCGGTGACTTGCATAACCGGCATGGGTGTGACTCGCTGCAGAAGTTCAACCATTATGCCTTTGTGGGTGGGGTCGAGATGCTGAACAATGACAAAGGCTAAGCCTGAAGGTGTGGGGACATTTTTAAGAAACAGGTCAATTGCTTCGAGCCCACCGGCTGATGCACCAATACCTATAACTGGAAAGGAGGTGTCCTGAATTAGAGGAAGTGGCAGCTCGGCTTCAGCTTTTTTTGCAGAGCGACGGGTAATTGGCTGTTTTTTCATGAGATAACCTTACGTTAAACATATTTGTCGGTGATCGCTTCTGGAAACGCAATATAATAAAGCTTTGTTGTGCAATGTACCATACCATGACGGGCTAAGGGGGAGCTTGCGGGCTAGCGTATGGGATTTTCGTAAGTATCCTTATGATGTATAATTTCTCCGGTTAATAGATAGATGACTTCCTGGGCAATTTTTGACGCGTGTTCGGCCATTCGTTCGATGTACCTTGAAAAGCTTAAGATGTCGGTAAGTTCTTCGACATCGGCGTCCTGGCTTTTCATGAGTACAGTCACTTTGTTGAGTACTGTGCGATGCATAGCGTCAATTTCTTTGTCGCGGGCACATACGTGGTCGGCGAGGACGCGATCCTGCAATACAAATGAGTCTATTGATTTTTTAACTATGCCGCCGGTGTGCATCACCATTTTTTCGAGGTCGAGTGATTCGAGATGTCGGGGACTTATCTGGAGCATTAAATCTATCAGATGTAACGCAATTTCCCTGATTCGCTCCAGATCGTCGTTGATCATGAGTATGGTTACTATGGTGCGAAGGTCTTTTGCTACCGGGTGGTGCATGGCGAGGAATGCGATGCAGCGTTCCTCGAGGTCGATTTCTTCGAGATCGAGCTCTTGTTCTGCAAGTTTGAGTTTGGGTACGCCGTCGTCCTGATATTTTACTGCGCGCAGGGCGTCGAAGAGGTTACCAATGACTTTGTCGGATATGTCGACCAGAACGTGAGAGAGTTCTTTGATGTGAAGATGAACAGGCCTCTCTGGCATAGGAAATTTTGGTTTTACTGAGTTTATGAAAAAACGTTATGAAAGATCAGTGCTGCGAATACCTGATTGGTATCGCTCCTTTACATATTTTTAATTTATGTAAAAAAATAAAACAAAAACGGGTTTGGAGCTTACATTTAAGCGATACACTTTTAATATTTGAAGTATTGCGGTGTCAGGGCTTTTATCGCTTTTACGATTGTGCGATGGTTTTTTGGAAATGCTCCCTTGTGCATCGGGGGCTTCTTTATTATTTGTGGTATCTTTGAGGACTCTGGGGAGATTTTAGCCGGAAGGCTAAGACTCCTGGATGATCGGGTTGATTAACTTTACATCTTTATCCTATGGGCTATATTTTTGAGCAGGCGCGACTTCTTAATCCGCTTGAAGGTCTTGATTGCAGGGGTTCGATCAAGGTGTCGGATGAGGGTGTTATTGAGGCTGTTGTTTTTGGCAGTGAAGCGGTTGCCCGGTCGGCGGATGACAGGATTGTTGATCTTGAGGGGATGATTGTGGCTCCGGGTCTTTTTGATATGCACTGCCATTTCAGGGATCCCGGACAGGAATACAAGGAGTCTCTTGAAAGCGGGTCGAATGCTGCGGCGGCTGGCGGGTTTACGGGTGTGGCTCTTATGCCGAACACAAAGCCGGTTATTGACAGTCCGCTGGGTGTTGCTTATATACGTCATCATGCGGCTTTGCTTCCGGTTGATCTTGAAGTGATCGGGGCTATGACTGTCGGCAGCCAGGGGGAACATCTTGCTCCGTTTGGCAAGTTCTGTTCTTATGGTGTAACAGCGGTTTCGGATGATGGATCGGCGATTCAAAACAGCCAGATTATGCGTTTGGCTTTTGAGTATGCATCGAACTTTGATCTTTTGATTATTCAGCATTGTGAAGATCGCTCGCTTACTGTGGGGGCGCTGATGAATGAGGGCCTGTTTTCGACTAAACTCGGGCTTAAAGGTATTCCTGATGTGTCGGAGGCGATAACGCTTGGCAGAGATCTTTTACTGATGCGGTATCTTGAGGAACATAAGCTGCATGATCCTCTTATCAGGCCGAGGTACCATGTTGCCCATATCAGTACGAGGGCTGCGCTTGATCTTGTTCGTGCGGCGAAGCGTGACGGGCTGCAGGTAACCTGTGAGGTAACGCCTCACCATTTTACCCTTTGTGATGAGGATTTGTTTAATGCTGAGCAGAAGGGAAATTATATTATGAAGCCGCCTTTGTCGTCGGCTGATAATCGTGAGGCTCTGCTGGAGGCTCTTGGGGACGGGACGGTGGATGCTATTGCTACTGACCATGCGCCTCATGCTTTGCATGAAAAAGAATGCCCTGCGGATCATGCGGCTTTTGGAATAATTGGATTGGAAACCTCTGTTGGACTTACTATTACGGAGCTGGTGAACAAAGGGGTGATCACTCTTTCGCGGGCTATTGAGCTGCTGTCGGTTAATCCAAGAAAAATTCTTAATCTTAAACCGATTTTGTTTGCTGTGGGTTCGCAGGCGAATTTTTCGATTATTGACTTGCATGCTGAGTGGACTGTGACTGCTGAGCGGTTGAAATCCAAGTCGGCTAATACTCCGTTTCTTAACCGTTCTTTGACGGGTAGGGCTTATGGTATTTTCCATAAGGGAAGACTGCTTCTGGCGGATTATGTGCAGGAGTGATTCCTTTTCGGTGGCTCTTGGTTATCGGTGATATTTTTATTACTTTCGTGTTCATTTTAGTAAAAAACATTTTATAGCGTCTTAACAAAAAGAACTACCCTTACGAGTCATGGCAAAGAAACAATCGTTTGCAGATAAAGGCAAAAAAACCGGTACCAGTGATTTCAAATGTGCCAAGCTGATTTTTTCTGTTAAATCAGAGAAGACACAGGCATGGAAATTTGTCGAGAAAAACGTCAGAATCCCTAATGGTGAGAATGATCAGGTAATTCTGGCTAAAGCTATCACTGATTACGCCAAGTAATTTTTTTTCAGATACTTCTTTCAGGGCATTAAGTAATGGTGCCCTGATTCTCCCCTTTCTTTATTTCACTCCTTTTTTTCTAGATCAACATGGCTGTGAGTACCGATGGATCAGTAACGGATGAATCGTTGCAGTGGTTTGAATCGTGGTTTAATAACCCTCTTTATCTTGAAGTTTACAGCCATAGGGATCAGGATGAAGCGGCGCGCTGCATTCAGACTATTCTTGAGGTGTCGGGGCTTGGGAAGGTGGATCCTCGCTCTCTTTCGGTTCTGGATATTGCCTGTGGCGCTGGACGGCATGCTGTTGAACTTGCACGGAGGGGGTACTCTGTTACGGGAAATGATCTTTCCCGCTTTCTTCTTGAGGAGGCTCGAAAAGAGGCTGTGAAGTGTCGGGTGGAGCTTGCGTTGACTTGCTGTGACATGAGGCATATTCCGACTGACGGGAGTTATGATCTTGTGGTGCAGCTTTTTACCAGTTTTGGTTATTTCGATCGGAAAACGGATGATCAGGTGGTGATCAGCAAGGTGTATGGGGCGCTTAAGGTCGGTGGGTGGTATGTTCTGGATCTTATCAATCCGGTGTATCTCAGGCAGAACTTTGCCAGTAAGAGTGTGCGAAGTGCAGGTGAGCTCAAGGTGGATGAGGAACGTGTTTTTGATGGGGACAAGATTACCAAAACCATTACTATTACCCCTTCTTCGGGTGAAAAGCTTATGTTCAGCGAGTCGGTGAGGCTGTATGACAAGGAGCAGATTTTAGCAATGCTCGTTGAGGAGGGGTTCAGGGTTTCGGGTCTTGTCGGTGATTATCACGGAAATCCTTTTATGGAGGTTGAGTCTTCGAGAATGATGATTTTCTGCCGAAAGTGATGTCTTGCTGAAACCTCAAGCATTGGTGTAACTGGGGTTACCGGATGTGCTTGAGGTTGCGCCAGAGGTTCCGGTGAGGGAGGAGGTCAGACGAGCATGTTGCGTTCGCGGTACCATTCGTAGGCATTTCGAATGCTGTGTTCGTGGGTTTCGACTTTCATGTTCAGCTCGCGGATGGCCTTGCTGGAATCGAAGTAGAGGAACTCGGAGGCTACCCGGAACATTGACATGTTGAAGAGTTTTGATATCCGGTTCTTGTTTTTATAAAGATCGAGGAGTGCCCTTAATATTTTTGCCATCCAGAAGGGTAATGGAAACAGTACTTTAGGGGCCCCGGTAATACGGGAAATTGTGTCGGCGAGCTGCTTGTAGGATACATTTTCGCCGCCTAAAATGTAGCGTTCTCCTGTTTTGCCTTTCTGCATTGCGGTCATAATTGTCTCTGCAACAATTTCCACATCGACTACACAGATACCACCAAGGGGATAAAAGGGCAGGCGTCTGTTATATATGTCCTTGATTATTCTTCCTGCATTAAAATTAATGTCTCCTGCACCAAATACAAAAGCTGGATTGACAATAACGCAATCAAGACCTTTTTTTACTGCTTTTGCGACCTCAAGCTCTGAAAGATGCTTTGTTCTGGCGTATTCGAGACTGATGGAGTGGAAGTTCCATATAACGGATTCGCTTACGGGTTTTTTGTCGAAGGCTATACCTATTGCTGTAATGGAACTGACGTGTACAACTCTTTTGACTCCGGCAGCTAAAGCGGATTCGAGTATGTTCCGGGTTCCATCGACATTGATTTTATAGAGGAGTTCATTTTTTTTGTCGCCCATGTAGGTCAGGCCGGCGGAATGATAGACCAGATCAATGCCCTTCATTGCGGATTCAACGGAGGCTCTGTCGGTTATATCGCCATAGACAAGATGTACCTTGTCGATAACATCGGACAGTGATGTTAAATCTGAGCTTTTACGGACAAGAATGTAGACTTCATCGGGGGTAGCTGCCAATTTTCTTACAAGACTCGAACCAATAAAACCAGTCGCTCCGGTTACAAGGATTTTTTTATTCACCAGTATTGTACTTCAATCAATTAACAAGTTATTACTATTTCCGCTTACCGCAAGATCAGTACCTTGTGGTTCCTGATTTTGGTATTGCAACCAGCTTATTATCGAACGGCGGTCTCATTGATAATAATTTTTCCTTCAACTATTTTTTTACGAATATCTTCAATCCGGTCGTGATTTGTTGTACCGATACGTGCCGCGTTTTTATTGTTATACACGTAGTCGGTATAGCGGTCAGCCAAACCAAATACTGAAATGGTGCCGCCTTTAAAGCTTCCGTCCAGGACATTTTCAACGGTTTTAAGGACGGCCCGGTCAACTGCTTTGGTCATGCTGGACAACACAAATCCTGGTGCATCGGGTTCCTGGTCGCGGTCGGTGCATATAACGAGCTTTTTTGTTTCGCGGGCGGCTTCGATGACACCGAGTCCACTGGCGCCTGATGCCTGATAGATGATGTCGGCTCCTTTTGCGTACTGGCCAAGGGCAAGCTCTTTGCCTTTGGATGGATTTGCGAATGCACTGCCGGTCATGCCGATATACCCTGAAATAACTTTCGCATCGGGGTTTACTGAGTGTACGCCTTCAATAAAACCGGTCTCAAATTTTTTGATGATGTTTGATTCCATCCCTCCGATAAACCCAACTGTTCTGGTTTTGGTAACAAGTCCGGCGAGTGCACCTGCCAGATATGATCCTTTTTTCTCTTCGAAAACTATTCCCTGAAGATTATTGGGAATAGTGACGCCTTGTTTACCGGTGTAGTCGATACAGGCAAATTTTTTGTCGGGGAATTCGGCTGCGACGGTTGTTATATCGTCGCTGAAGAGAAGACCAACTCCTATAATCAAACCGATTTCGGGATCTGTTGCCATCTGGCGCAAGGCTGCTTCACGATCGGCTCCTTCGCCCTGGGGCTCGATGTAGAGATTTGTTACCCCATGCTTTTGTTTGGCCATTTCGAGGCCGTTGTATGCGGAATCGTTAAATGATTTATCGCCTCTTCCGCCTACGTCAAATACTAACCCAATCTTTAATTTGGTTTTACTGACTGGGGCCGGCTCTTTTCCTGTATTTTTACCGGTGTCTGACGAGCACCCGACCAGAAGGGATAAAAACAACAGAAGTATAGCATACGGAAACTTCATCAGTCTTTTTGAAAAGAGGTTGTGATTGAACCTTAACATCGTTCCCCGTAATTTTGAGTTCCGCAATTTATAAAAATCCCTCTCTATTTAAAAGCTGTATGAGTAAATGAATCTATAATTGCCCCATTTTGGGGATGCAATATTTGAATGGATGAGGTGTAATAGATCAGCCATACCAATCATTTTGTATATTCATATTACCGTGGAATTATTTTTTTTCCTGATCGAATTCAAGAGGTCCGTTGATGAGTGCTTTACTGCAACCTATTTTTTTTAAAATAAATCCGGATACTTCTTCTGAACTGGTTTTGAAAAACCTGCTGGCTTCGGTTTGCAAGGTTGCGTATTTGTCTACCAAAAAAGACCGGCTGACTTTTTATGATACTTTTGAATGGCAGGCTTACGAAAACGGGTTTGTAGTCTACAAAAAGAAAAATCATCTTATTCTTGCTGATCTTCATTCAAGAAATGAAGCCTGCTCGACGGCATTCCAGCGACTCCCCTTCTCTTTTTTTCCTAAATACCTCCCTGGTTGCACTCTGCGGGAGCAGCTGTGTTCGTTTACGGATGTCAGGGGGTTTTTCAGGCTTTGTACGGTTGAAGAACATATTCGGTCGTACCGGATTATGGATGACAATGATAAAACTATCGGGATTCTTTCTTCGACCTCGCTCTCTATTGCTGACCGCAAAAAAGAGAATCCTTTAACTCAATATTTTTCAATTCGTCCGCTCAAGGGTTATCAGAAGGAAATATTTGACATTGAAAAGGTGTTTGCCAGTTATGAGGAACTGGGACGTGTTCTTGACTTTAAAGAGCTTTTTTTGTCGATAATGAAGGCGGTTGATCATAACGTTCTTGGTTATTCGACCAAAATTGACCTGAATCTTGATGCGGATGCGCCTATTTATACCAGTGCGCAACGGTTGCTGCAGTTCACGCTTTCGGTGATGCGCCAAAATGAAGCTGGTATACGAAAAAATATTGATTCTGAGTTTCTGCACGACTTTCGTGTGGCGATTCGTCGCACCCGATCGGTTATCAAGCAACTTAAGGGGGTGTTTGATCCTGATGAAACAACCAGATATCTTGATTTTTTTAAGGAGCTTGGGAAACTGACGAATGAGTTGCGGGATCTGGATGTTTATCTGCTTCGCAGGGAAACCTATTACGATTACCTGCCTCTTTTTCTCCAACCGCCGTTACCGTTGTTTTTTAATGATATTGAGGCTTCACACCGGTTGCTGCATAAAAAATTTTGCAGGTTTCTTGGGTCGAGCTCTTATACAACCTTTATTACGGAGTGGAACCATGTCATTAAGCGGGAGCTGCTGCCGGATGCTGACAAGGCGCCGAATGCGGCTCTTTCGACTAAAACTGTTGCTGTGGATTCAATAAAAAAAGCCTGGAGAAAGGTTATTCGTCATGGTCGTCATGTGAGTAAGGAGACGACGGATTCGGAGCTTCATGCTTTACGGATAGACTGTAAAAAGCTGAGATATTTACTGGAATTTTTTTCTTCTATTTTTCCTCAAAACACTATTATTCCTGTCATTAAACAGCTTAAAGAACTTCAGGAAAATCTGGGTGATTTTGTGGATTTTGCCGTTCAGGTGGAGTTTCTTCATAAACGGCTTGAGGTGTTATCGTCGGGTGGTGAATGGAGTCTGCTTGCGGCTTCGATGGGCGGGCTTATGGCTACTCTTTTTCAAAAACAGGAGGAGGCCCGGAGAAAATTTCACAGGACTTTCAGGTTGTTTGATCATGATGAGACTTCTCAGCTGTTTCACGATCTTTTAACAAGCAATTCTGCCACATGAAAACTATAGCACTTTACAGTATTAAGGGTGGTGTCGGCAAGACTGCTACTGCCGTGAACCTTTCTTATCTTTCGGCTTTGCTTGCTCCGCCAACGCTGATCTGTGATCTTGATCCTCAGGGGGCCAGTTCCTACTATTTCAGAATTGCTGCTTCAAAAAAGTTTAACAGCGACAAGTTTCTTAAGGGTAACAAAAAAATTCACAGCAATATCAAGGCTACTGATTTTGAAAATCTTGACTTGCTGCCTTCTGATTTTTCGTACAGAAACCTTGATATTGAGCTTTCTGAGGAGAAAAAACCTAAGAAAAAACTTAAGAAAAATCTGGAAGAGCTGAGTGATGATTATCGGTTTGTTTTTTTTGACTGTCCACCTAACCTTACCCTGCTTTCTGAAAGTGTTTTTGCGGCTTCGGATATCATTCTTGTGCCTATGATTCCTACAACGCTTTCTATTCGGACTTATGTGCAGCTGACGGATTTTTTTGACGCTAATGACCTTGACAGTTCAAAAATCCGCGCTTTTTTTACGATGGTGGAGAAAAGAAAAAAGATGCACCGCGATATTATTCAGGAATTCCGCAATGCCCCGGGGTTTCTGCGCCAGACTATCCCCTACAATTCGGAGGTTGAAAAAATGGGTCTCTACAGGGCTCCGCTTAATGCTGTTCTACCGAATTCGCCTGCTGCGAAAGCGTATCGCAATCTCTGGAAAGAGCTGACTACCGACCTTGAACAAAAGTGATGTCTCTTCTTGTATAGTGCCTGTTAACTCTGGGCGCTTACATTTTTTTGCCTATGAGCTGTGGAGCTCCGTATACCATTTTTAAAAACGTCATGAGTAATGGCTGGTATCTGATATGATGGTTGCTGCCTGCAATTGATCGTATTATGGGGACTAGACGGGCGGCTACCTTGTCGGGGGGTTCGGCCAATACTTTGAACAGTTTTATTGCCTGGGGTGATGCATCTCGGAGAAGGAGGTCGGTGAACACCAGGCCGGGGCTGAGTTCGTGAACTCCTATGCTGGTTTTGCCGGCTTCTTTTATTTCCCGGGCCAGAAAATGAGTCACTTCGGCCACTCCCCTTTTGGAGGCTTTGTGGGGTACTGAGGTTCGTGACAGGGCTGCTCCAATGAATGAAAACCCCATATTAAATATATGATAGACGGCTTTTGATGAGGGGGGCTGTCTATCCATCAACTTTACGGCTTCGGCGCATTGCAGGAGTGTGCCGGATAGATTTGTTGTGGATGTCTGGAGGATGTCGTGTGCGTTGAGATCCCATAAGGGTCGTTTCATCTCGCCTGCTGTTCCTGCGTTATTGATCCAGCGGTCGACTGTCTTGAGCCGGCCGACTGCAAATTCTGCAAGATCTCTGCAGTCTGTGGGGTCGCTTACGTCACAACGCATTGCGTATACTTCTCCTTGCTGAGCCAGG
>SZXZ01000120.1 GCA_005843835.1 Chlorobium sp. | reverse complement strand
TTTTTTTATGGGCTTTGCAAGCACTTCATTCATACCACAATTTTGTGCCCTCCTGACGGCTTCTACTTCCGGTAGGGCAGTTGTTCCAATGATTGGCACATTAAGATAATGTAAGGCAAGTGATGGATCAATATTTGTTGCAGAGCGAATAAACCTGACAACACTATCTCCGCTCAAAACAGGCATTTCAAAATCCATAAATATAAGATCATACCTGTTTTGGGAAAGGAGTCCCGCTGCGATTTTTCCATTTTCAGCAAAATGATAGTCGCAATGCATTTCAGCTAAATATTTTGCAATAATTATACGATTAGCAAGATGATCATCAGTAATAAGTATGAGTTTCTTTTTGAGGATATTGCGCTTGATTTCTTGAACTTTTTTAGAAGCATATTTAGGTAGTGTAATACTGAACTCCGTCCATTCGCCCACCTTTGAGTCACAAACAATTGAGCCGCCAAACGATGATACTACCCTTCTGCAGAAAGATAATCCAAGTCCATTCCCATTTTTTTTGTCTGAAGTGTAAAAACTTTCAAATATTCTTTCTCTTTTTGCCCTTGGAATACCAGGACCCGTATCCCTGACCAGAATAGTGTTAACCCTGCTTGTTGCGTTAATCGATATTTCAATGCGAAACCCGTTTTTATCCTTATAGTGCAACGAATTTTTTAAAAGGTTAAAAATTACATAAAAGAACAGGTCGCGATCACCGAAAAACTCAAAATCCTGAATCTTTTTAACGGTGATCAGTCTTTTTTCTTTATTGTTTTTATAGGGAAAATTGTTGACTGCCGCTTCTATTGCCTGGCTTGCATTTACCCTTACAAAGCTATCAGTAGATATTTCATCCCCCTTCATGCTCGCCAGAAGAGAGTCAATGATTTTGTTTGCCCGGTTCAAGGTGTTCGAGCTTTCCTCAATAACACTATGAATGCTGACAAGTTTAGTGGTACTGATACTATAGTTTTCAGCAACTTGATCTTCAACAGGTTTGTTAGGCAGCTTTGAGTATATCGCCGCGATAGCGTTTGAAATTGAGTTTAGTGGATTTCTCATCTCATGGGCAATGCTTCCGCTCAGGCTTTTAAGAAGAGTAACTTTCGACAGGTGGGCAAGTTGCTGTTTATGGTTAGCAAGAATACCTCCTGATATTGAAAAAAGGATAACCGGGACATACTCCGGTTGGAAATGGGACATGGATACATGTCCATCCATTAAAAGAAGCAATACATAAGCAGCTAAAAACCCCGCACCAGTCATAGCGCATATAACTAGCCAGTCGAACACAATCAGCGTCAAAATAAATATTCCAGCCAGCATGGACATCATCCACACAACCGAACATTCATTTTTAAGAAACATAAAACTGAAAAAAAACGGGGAAGCTATAAAGATGGCACCAAAAAAATAGTAAGG
The DNA here is from genome assembly GCA_005843835.1 of Chlorobium sp. Lineage (GTDB taxonomy): Bacteria > Bacteroidota > Chlorobiia > Chlorobiales > Chlorobiaceae > Chlorobium. The sequence continues at coordinate 6,137 of SZXZ01000120.1, read as the reverse complement.
AAAAAACTTTTTAATCGATATAGGGGAAAATTTATAAAAAATACAAGGCAGGCTTATCACTGCACAGATCATGCGCAAGGTAAGACTCTCATATGGTTGAGGAAAAACGTATACCCATATGAAATAATAAAAAGGATATCCAAAAACGCTGAATATCCCTACAATACCAACATTTGGTTCAGCATGATCGAAAACATTTTGGACTATTCTATTCAGTTTCCGCATTGCACAATTAAGCACCAGTTAACCTTATTCTAACGTATTTCAACCGAGAAGAGTCCACTGTAATATTAACACAATACCTGCTCATCCAAAATAACCATTTACCCTTCACATATTGTTGTTTTTAAAGCTTTTAAGCAAAAGCTGTCTGGTTCTATATTTTATATATACAGCGACAATGAAATTTTACATAAAAAAAAGACTACCCCTCTGATTTCTCACAGTATTACTGTGCTTTACGTAACGTATCGAATTAGCCAAACTCCAGAGTGGTGTATATAAATATATATATATATTGTGCGGGAAAAAATACCGCTATCATCATTATAATAAAAGAATTAGTTTGTTTGTATGGTCATATAATGGCTATAAATTTTCCTCTTAGTAATAAAAATAGCCATAAATATTAATTATTTATGCGGAATTATTATTTTTATTTTGTAGTCTTAAATGGGAGTATTGTTTGAGCTAATTATTTGCAGATAGTTATCTCAATAAATCAATGTATTACTCTTATTGATTTCCTTCAACCAAATATTTATAAAAGAGGTCTGAACAACCAAAGGATATCTGCAATGAGTGCCCCCAAAGATGTTCAATTCGTTCATCGCAGTCAGGACCGTTATTTATTACCGATTCCCGGTTTTCTTGAAAAGCGGTTTCAGGTATTTGATGAAATTATCATGCCTCGAAAGAACGGAAAACCCTTACCGGTAGGAAACATTCCCGGGTACGGCGCTATTGTTCTTCAGAGTAATGATTATCTGAATGTCTCGATGCATCCCGACATTTTATCTGCGCAGATTAGTAAGCTCGAATCGGCAAATCACGAAATGGTTATGTCTGCAGTTTTTTTGCATGAAGGCAGTGATAAAGATCTGTTTGAAGCATCAATGGCCGAGTATTCAGGATTTGTGAAATCAATTCTATGTCAGTCTGGATGGGCTGCCAATGTAGGTTTAATGCAGTCTATTGCCAACCAGAGTACGCCGGTCTATATCGACTTTTTTACCCATATGTCCCTTTGGGAAGGAATCAAGTCTGCAGGTGCGCCTTTTTATGTCTTTATGCACAACGATTCGGCGCATCTCGAAAAACTTGTAAAGCTGCATGGTGAAGGGATTATTCTTGTAGACTCCCTCTACAGTACAACTGGAGATTTCGCACCGCTTGCCGAAATTATCGATATTGCAATCCGCTACAATTGTGTTTCTGTTGTTGACGAATCCCACTCTCTCGGAACTCATGGTCCAAAAGGCTCTGGCTTGATAGCTGCTCTCGGATTGACTGACAGGGTGCATTTTATTACCGGAAGTCTTGCAAAAGCCTTTGCCGGTAGGGCCGGTATTATTTTTTGCTCAAAACGATTTTCTCAATATTTCCCCTTCACAGCCTATCCTGCTATATTCAGTTCAACTCTTCTTCCATACGAAATAGCAGGGTTGTCAGCGACGTTAAAGGTTATTCAGGAAGGTGACGATCGCCGAAAAAAACTCCATGAAAATGCTGAGTTTTTGCGACGTGGACTTGATCAATTAGGTTATGCCACGGTCAGTCAGTCACAGATTATTTCCCTCGAACCAGGCTCTGAGGCAGAAATGGAACTGCTCAGGGATGTGCTCGAAGAGCATAATGTTTTTGGGTCAGTTTTTTGTGCGCCGGCAACGCCGAAAAACCGCTCACTCATGCGTTTTTCTTTGCATAGCGGTCTTGAACAATCAGAATTGCAGTATGTTCTTGATGTCTGCGAAGCCATAAGGGATGAGGTTGGCATGTGGAACTGGAAGTCCACTAAGCGAAAAAACAAGCTGAATACCGTTTGATAACTCAGTACCGGTATACTATAGTTCATTGCTCTCCTCATCTGAAAAGACCGCTCAAAATCCTCCGGAAAACTTTTTAACCTCAAACCGAATTTTATTTTACAGTTACGTTGTAAGAGTTCATTGGAAGCGATGCGCCGATAATCATTATCAAAAAATCTTTTTGACCATAATGCTTCATTTCAAAATTAACCAGCAGAGCTGTACTCAATGCGGTGATTGTGTTTCTGACTGCCCGGCAAGGATTATAGCAATGTCTGAAGACGGCTATCCATCCATTTCGACTGAACAAGAAGGCAGTTGTTACAAATGCCAGCACTGCTTAGCAATTTGCCCGACAGGCTCAGTCTCTATTCTTGGCCTGGATCCTGCAGCCAGTCATAGTATTGCAGGTGAATATCCCGATCCCGAGAAACTTGAGACGCTGATCAAAGGTCGGCGATCAGTACGTCGCTACAAGGATGAGAACCTTGATCCTTTACTTTTTCAGAAACTTTTGGACGTTGCATGGCACGCTCCAACCGGTGTAAACTCACGCCATGTTCATTTTACAGTATTAGACAGCAAGGATAAAGTTGCGCAGTTGCGTGATCACGTAATAACCGGGCTGACAAGACTCATCAACGAAAATGCACTCCCGAAAGGGATGGAGTTTTACGCCAACTTTGTCCGGATATGGGAGAAACACAGCATCGATATCATTTTTCGAAGTGCTCCTCATCTGTTGATAGTTTCAGCACCAAAACAAGTTCCAACACCTGAGCCAGACTGCCTTATAGCCCTCTCGTATTTCGAGCTATTCGCTCAGGCCAATGGGGTTGGCACTCTCTGGAATGGTCTGGCAAAATGGGTTATTACCGATCTGTTGCCTGAAACTCGCCACCTTCTAGGCATTCCTGATGATCATAGGATCGGTTATGCGATGGTATTCGGTAAACCTGATGTTCAATTCCACCGAACGGTACAGCACAGTCCGGCCCTTATTCATCGTGCATTGTAGATTAAGCATGCTCAATTCTATTTTAGAAAGTATCGTATAAAGGAATATCAACCATTATGGAACAAAGAAAACTGGGAACAAGAGGATTGACGGTATCCGCACAAGGTCTTGGTTGCATGGGAATGTCAGATTTCTATGGACATCGAAACGAGACCGAATCAATCGCAACAATCCATAGAGCCCTGGAACTAGGGGTAAACTTTCTTGATACGTCAGATGCATATGGCCCCTTTCTCAATGAAGAATTGATAGGAAAAGCCATCAAAGGTCATCGAAATCAGGCCATAGTCGCAACCAAATTTGGTATTATTCGCAATTTCCAGTCCGGCGATACAGGATGGGCACCCATCACCGGTATCAGTGGCAAACCTGAATATGTTCGTTCATCCTGTGAAGGTTCGCTCAAACGTTTAGGCATTGATTGTATCGACCTTTACTATCAGCACCGCGTTGACCCGGAGGTGCCGATAGAGGATACTGTTGGAGCTATGGCAGATCTTGTTACAGCCGGTAAGATTCGTTACATCGGTCTATCTGAGGCCAATGTTCAAACCATCCGGCGCGCACATAAGGTTCATCCCGTGACCGCTCTGCAAAGCGAATACTCCCTCTGGACTCGAGATCCTGAAGACGAAGTGCTGTCAACACTTCGTGAGCTTGGTATAGGTTTTGTAGCATACAGTCCATTGGGACGGGGTTTCCTGACCGGCCAACTGAAAAGCCCTGACGATTTTGCCCCGGATGATTATCGTCGACTTTCTCCTCGTTTTCAAGGTGATAATTTTACCAAAAATCTGCAATTAGTTGATCGGATAAACGATATAGCCGCCCGTAAAGGAATTTCAGCAGGACAGCTTGCTCTTGCATGGGTGCTGGCTCAGGGTGACGATATTGTTCCGATTCCCGGGACGAAACGCCTTACATATCTTGAAGAAAATATCGCCGCAGGATCTTTGGTGATCAGCAAGTCTGAAATGGCCGAGATAAGTGAAGCATTTCCTAAAGGAGTTGCTGCAGGAGGGCGTTATTCTGAAACCCTTACAAAGCTTATCAATCGATAATCTATGCACCGTTAAAAAAAGAATAACTCCATCGAATGATTGCAATTATATGGAATCATGACTCTTTTTCTCTAAAACTGGACCATTCTAAACCATAGATATAGCAAGTATGGTCACACTGAAAACGATCTGGACGCTAATCATTATTGCTACGTATAATTGTGTTTTGTTGCAATAACAGTACGTAATATCTTGTTATATTTATCGTAAGAATGGCATTAAAATATAAGAGCGCTATCCTGAGTTCTCTCAACTTTTCAGCCACGACCAAATCATTGCAGCATGTTAAACGGCTTGTACAAAAAGCAGTTTGAAGTCATACTTGATGATGCCGATATCAAAATAGGAGGCTCCAGAGATTGGGATATTCATGTCCACAGACCCGAACTTTACCGACGGACTATTACCCATGGCAACCTAGGCCTTGGCGAAGCATATATGGAAGGCTGGTGGGACTGTAAGCGGTTGGATGAGTTTTTTTACCGCATTATTGCTTCCAGAGCTGAGGATAAAGTTTCTCCACCTGTAATGCTTCTTGGAAAGGTAATCAGCAAGTTCTACAACATGCAGCGACCTTCAAGGGCATTCACGGTTGCCGAAAAGCATTACAATATCGGCAACGATCTCTTTAAAGCAATGCTCGACAAGCGAATGCTCTATAGCTGTGGTTACTGGAAAGAAGCTCAGAACCTTGAAGATGCACAGGAAAAGAAGCTGCACCTCATTTTTCAGAAGCTCCAGCTGAAACCTGGTATGAAGGTACTGGATATAGGATGCGGATGGGGAGGAGCCGCACATTTTGCTGCTGAAAACTATGGGGTATCTGTTCATGGAGTAACAGTTTCAACAGAACAGGCAGCTATTGCACGCGAATATTGCTCCGGCCTGCCGGTTACCATCGAAGTTAAAGATTACCGCGAACTGCAGGGTTCCTTCGACAGGATATATTCAATAGGAATGTTCGAGCACGTTGGATACAAGAATTATCGCGACTATTTTACCATTGTACGCCAATGCCTTAAAGACGACGGCTTGACCTTGCTTCATACCATTGGAGGCAATAAGTCAAGCACCAGTGTGGAGCCCTGGGCCGACAAATATATCTTTCCAAACTCAAACGTCCCTTCAGCCAGCCAGATTGCAGCAACCTATGAAGGCCTGTTTACACTTGAGGACTGGCATGTCTTTACCCACGACGATTACGCCAGAACGCTCATTGCCTGGTATGAAAACATCGAGAAAAAATGGTCGACACTCGAAACCCGTTACAGCGAAGAATTTCAACGCATGTGGCGATACTACCTCTTGAGTTGCACAGGAGGGTTCAGATCAAGAACAAACCAGCTATGGCAAATCCTGCTCTCGAAAAACGGCGTACAAGGCAGTTATAGCATACCGAGATAGTCAGGGAGTACTGTCCGTAAATAATTTCCGGAGCATCATATCCGGGGAAAATAAGATGACCATCAAATCAGCAGCTGCCATAGTATGACAACATCTAACTTCGATATAAACAGCCTTAACGCATTCGCCCAGAAAATGGTAATGCAAAAAAAGACTGCTGTCGGATTTCCTTGCAACCAAAACGTAAAATTAGCAGATTTCTATCACTGGTATGCAGTATCAGGTCTGGCAGATGTGGCTATGAATAACGTAGGCGATCCCCGCAAGCCAAGCCTCTATGCCCTTAACACCCACGAATTCGAAAACGAAGTCATTGACTTCTTCTCACCCTTATACGGTTTTTCACCCAACGAAGCCTGGGGGTTCGTCACCAGTAGTGGCACAGATGGCAATAACCATGGCATATATTTCGGAGTCAACGTTCTAAGCTCACAGAGCGAAGTAAGGCCCATTCTGTATGTTTCTGAGGAAGCACATTACTCAATCCACCGGCTTGGCGATCTTCAGGGCTTGGAGATGAGGCAAATACCGACAAACGTCAGAGGCGAAATCGAGATACAGGCGTTCGAACAAGCGCTCGACACAACTCGTCCGGCCTTGATTGTTATAGCTGTCGGTACCACCTTC
>SZXZ01000034.1 GCA_005843835.1 Chlorobium sp. | reverse complement strand
GGTCGAAATACCTGAGAGAACTTTCCTTGACAGAATTCACTGGAAGTTAACAATAGAGAGAAGACTATGTTTCCGATAATCCACTACTTTACGGCTGACTTTTTAAAAATGCGGTTAAGGTCGTCCAGACAGAATGCGATATGCTCAAAATATTGAAGCAACTGCGGTATTTCTGTACCGTGGATGTAAACAAAAATAACCGTTAATGTTTGAACTGCCAACTCTGGGAAGGTGCTTCAGTAAAAGCACCATGTGGTTTCTCAAAAAAAAACATGCACATCTTGAAGGGCTGCTGCAGAAAGCAAAACCGGTTCATCTCGATCAATCATCACGTATTCTCATCCTCAGCGACCTGCATATGGGAAATGGAGGCAGGCTGGACGAGTTCCGCCAGAACTCTGAACTCCTCAAAACCATTCTTAACAGCTATTACCTGCCTGAAAAATACAGTCTTGTTCTCAATGGCGATATTGAAGAATTGTTCAAGTTTCCTCTTAAGAGCATCGCAGCAAAATGGAACCATTTTTATGAACTTTTTCAGAGGTTTGAGAAAAATGGCTTTTTCTTGAAAACCTACGGAAATCATGACTCAGCATTGCTTGAAGAAAAAGATTACCAGCTTGCTTCATCCCTGGTCGAATCGGTAAAATTTCATTACGGCAATGAAACCCTTTTGCTTTTTCATGGACATCAGGCATCCGTACTTTTGTGGGAAACCTATTCAATCCTCAGTCGCTCGATCATCCTTTTTCTCCGTTATATCGCAAAACCTATAGGAATAAGAAACTTCTCAGTTGCCTATAACAGTCGTCGAAGGTTTGCGATCGAAAAGTCGATTTATGAGTTTTCAAACCAGTCAAAAATTGTTTCCATTATAGGTCATACCCATCGGCCACTCTTTGAATCGCTTTCAAAAGTTGATTTTCTGAATTACAAAATTGAGGACCTCTGTAGAACGTATTCATCAACAGAAGACGAGCATCGCACAGAAATTGGACGTAAAATCACCCTACTGAAAACAGAGCTTGATGCCTGCTATAAAAAAGGCAAAGGAATAGGTCTTCGGAGTGGGCTTTACAATCGCGTTCCCATACCAAGTGTATTTAACTCAGGCTGCACCATTGGAAAGCGGGCAGTTACAGCCATTGAAATCGAAGGCAACAACATCCGCCTGGTCTGCTGGTACAATGGAAAACAAAAACCAAAATTTATCACAGACGATGATCATATACCAACCGAACTTGGTTCGACAGGGTATTCAAAAATAGTTCTCAATGAAGACTCGCTCGACTATGTTTTTTCCCGCCTTCACCTTCTTACCTGATCAGTTACTTAACGACCGCAGATTTTACAGAACTGTAGCACACCCGTAACTATCCACCAACACTATTTTGCTTTCTTTCGACTGAGATGATTATGGATCTCTTACAGGCTTGCTATTGGTAACGGAAAGAATCTCATGAATACAATTTCTGAAAGATTTTTCAAGCCACTTCCCTTGTTATCCCTAGGCAGGGCCCTCCTGCTTAGATTCCTCATGATCCCAAATTTTTTGTTAACCAAAGCATACGGCCTCGAGCATCTTTCATGTTCCGGTACTGCACGTATTTACGCATTTAATCACAATAATTCACTTGAAGCGCTTATGGTGCCGGTGTTGCTCATGTATCACCTTGGCGGCCTCATTATAAGTTTTGTCATTGACTGGATGTATGGCAAAGTTCCTGTTCTCGGCACTCTTATGGAAATGACCGACCCAATCTATGTGTATCACAAGCGCTCTCCACTTTTCTGGATAGAAGCAAGCCGTCCTTCCGACCCGGTAGCTTATACCGTGGAGCGTTGTACATCCAGGCTTATTTCAGGCAGAAGCATTGGCATATTTCCTGAGGGAAAACGCAACAGAAATCCCGAACAACTTCTCCGTGGCAAACCGGGCATCGGCCATATAGCCTTAAAAACAGGCGCCGAAGTTGTACCGGTAGGCATTGACTTTAATTGCAGAATAAAAAAGGGAAAAATCCCTGTACTTGGGCGGACAATAGTCAGGATCGGTCCGCCGCTCAGTTTTCATATTCAATGCAAAGCATATCAGGCACTCATAGCCGAAACATCTGGCACTGGCAATATTACCCCCAGGCTTAACAAGTTGGCTGCCGATGTAACTCATGAAATAATGCTCTCTCTTTCAGAACTATCCGGTAAGCAATACGGTGAACCCTGTTCAGTTAAAAAAGCAAGTATTACAGAAACAACAATCAATCGAAAGGAGCATTTATGTCCAGTGTAACAGTCACGAGGATTGAGTGTGCAAGCGATCGTGCCGCTGCTCTAGAAATAATCAAAAGAGTGTTTTGTGTCGAAAAAAACTGGATCAGTACAGTTCAGAATCAGATTCCTGATGAACTTTCCGATAATAAGGACGTTTCCTGGTTTTTGGCAAAAGTCAATGGTCAACCGGCAGGAGTGCTTCGCCTTCTCTACGATCCTTCTTTTGACATTCCCAAAGAGTACGACGTGAAGTTTATGCCGGGGATAAATGTCGAAGAGTTGAAAAGTGCCGGCAACTATGTAGAAATTGGCAGGTTCATGATCCTTGAAGAGTTCCGCAAAAACGTGAGAGTTGCACTTCGTTTGATGCGCTCAGCCACTGCAGAGGTTATAGAACGTGACTACACTCATTTTATTACCGATGTCTTTGAAGGTGAAGTTCATTCCCCATTGAACTTTCATACCAGAGTGCTTGGTTTTGAAGTTGTAGGCAAACATTTATTCGGCGAGCTCAACTGCAGTTCAACGCGGATTATTTTGACACTCGACATACTCAAGCTATATAGCCGCATCAAGGACAGTCGAAGCAAAATTTACCACGAACTGACAGATGGTTTCAAGGCAATATTTGAACGTAAAGCTGCCTTGGCAAAAAATGGAATGTCAAGAGGAATACGGGAGCTTTCCGGGTTCCAGCCAAAGGTGTAAATAACATAATGGTAACATTATAATCAGGGGATAGCCTTATGCTTCGACTTGACGAATTAAAGGCGGAAATTAACGGGGAGTTTTTTGTTCAGGAGGATCTGAAAAAACATGATGTCAAAAAAGTTGAAGCCTTGGCAGATATCATCATAAAGCCATCAGGCAAAAAGGATTACGTAAAACTGTTGAGGATGCTTCAGGAATCCGGTTTTCCACATCTCGTCATTAATTCCAAAGGACGCGTGGTTTTTCCCGATAAACGATTTCACGGCGCAGTCATAGTGACCGATCTGAAGCTATAATGAACTGCACACCCACAGTTCACCATCATTCCACACACCTTTAACAACTGCTCAACAGAGCAAAGAGTACATTAGTCCAGTACATCTTTTATAGAAAATCAAGAACAGAGCCAAGTTCCATACCTGAAATAATTTTCAAATAAGATTGTTATGGCAACAGGTAAAGTTAAATGGTTTAATAAAAAGAAAGGTTATGGGTTTATAGCCCATCCCGATGGAGAGGGTGATATTTTTGTTCATTATTCAAACATCTGTTCTGAACATCGTTTCAAGTTTATCCATCAGGATGGCGAAGTTTATTTTGAAATTGAACAAACTCACAAAGGACTGCAGGCAAAAAACGTCTCTGAAACCTTTATATCATTCCCCAAAAAACATTTTGTGATCAAACAGGGCTGTTAACAGCACCGAAACTATGGAACCATATTTATACTGTCCCCTATGCGCTGAAAGACTCGACCTTGTCATGATGCATGGACGCAATCGCAAGTTTTGCCCGTCATGTTCCTGGGTGCATTATATCAACCCTCTTCCCGTAGCAATAGCCTTTACCGTTAATAAAAACGACGATCTTCTTCTAGTTCGAAGGGCTCATGAACCAGCGTTTAACGAATGGTCTCTACCCGGCGGGTTCCTTGAGGCCGGCGAAGATGCCTCAGATGCCTGTTTACGTGAGCTGATGGAAGAGACCTCGCTCAAAGGAACAATCGAGAATCTTATCGGTATCTACCAGAAGGAGGTCGAGGTATATGGATCACTGCTTGTACTTGCCTACCGGGTAAGAGTTACAGATGCATCCATAGCGATCAATCATGAGTTGTTTGAAGCAGGATTTTATCCACAGCATCTCATTCCTGACGTACGGATTCCACTGCACCAGGAAATAATAAGAGATGCGGCACTTTACGAGCTGGTTCACTAACATTATTTCCCTCTCACTCAGGCAGAAATTTTCGCATCCTTCGGCGCAACGGGAAGGCTGACACTGAACACCGAGCCTTGGTTTATTCTCGAATGAACCTCCACATTGCCCTTGTGAGCCAGTACAATATGCTTGACGATCGAAAGCCCTAATCCGGTACCTCCGAGCTGACGCGAACGCGCCTTATCCACCCTGTAAAACCGCTCAAATATTCTGCTGAGATTATCCTTTGAAATACCGATTCCATTATCTTCAACATCAATCCTGACATCATTGTCGTGCCTGAACACCGTAATTCTGATTTTCCCATTATGTTCATTCACATACTTGATGGCGTTGTCAAGAAGGTTACGGACAACAATTTCCAGATATACAGAATCTGCATAAACAAGCGGGATGTCATCCGGTATATTGATGTCAAGTTTAATGTTCTTTTTATCAAGCGACAGTTTCAAAAGATTCACTGATTTTGCAATCACGCTTTTGATATCCACAGCCATAAGCTGGTACTCAATATGTCCTGACTCAATCCTCGACAGCTCAAGAACATCGTTGACCAAAGCCGTAAGCTGTTCACTTGCCTGCAGAATAATCTGGAGAAACTCCGTAGCGTGTTCAGTATCATGCATCGCACCCTCAAGCAAAGTTTCGGTGTACCCGCTGATGATGGTAAGCGGAGTTCGAAGTTCATGCGAGACGCTCGACACAAAATCCCTTCGTATTCTTTCAAGATTCCTGAGCTTGGTAATATCATTGAGCACAAAAACAGTCCCGTCAAACTTGCCATATTTCATGACCGGCATCGAGCTGATCTGCATAATTCGAGATCCTTTCACACTCATCAGCGACATTTCCTCTTTATTCAGCGTTAAACGTCCATGATGCACCTTGGCAAAAAGTTCTTGCAGATTACTGTCAGCAAGGTGCTTGAGAGGACGCGACATGAACATACCTCCATCGATCCGGAACATTCGGGATGCAGCAGGATTAACCAAAATAATATTCCCGGCACTTTCAGTAACTATAATAGCCTCTCGAATGCCCGAAAACACTGCCTGGTACCACTCTTCACTCAGCTGCATTTTCTGTATATCATTCGACAGCACATTAAAAGCACGCGCAATCACCCCTATTTCATCCTTGCGATCATCAGGGAGTTTGCCGGACAAGTCACCATGAATTCTCCTTTGAGCCGTGTCAGCAAGAGTCCTGAGTGGACGGGTAATAAAAAAGGATGTCAAAAAACCCGTTGCAAGTGAAAACACAAGAGCAAGCAACAGGTCACGCTCTATATCTTTGTGAATTCCAGTTTGGAAAACTCTGATATCATAAAGAGGCTTGGCAAATCGAAGAACGTAAGAAGGTTTAGGTTGACCTACAGGGACAGCGACATAGAGCATTTGCTCTTTAACAGTTTGACTGTACCGGGTATTTTCACCGTACCCTGTCACAAGTGCTGCGGATATTTCAGGTCGACCCCTATGATTTTCTAAGAGAGGAATCTTATTCCAAGAAACATACGAATCGGCAATTACATGTCCATCAAGGTCAATAAGAGTCACTCTGACGTCCAGCGCATTCCCGGTATTTCCAGCCCATAAAACAGCCTCATCGGTTGTTTTCAGTTGTCCGGACTTCTGTTCGAGAAAGTGTTTATGAAAAAGAATCTCTCTATGGAGTTCTTTTCTGATTTCAGCAGTCAGTAAATCTGACAACTGATTACCAAGGAAGATGAAACTTACAATCGAAGAAAAAAAAATGATAATTCCTATGATAAGTCCGAACTTAAGATAAGCTTTACCGTGCATGGCTTTCAGCCTCTTTTTCCTCAAGTTTGTACCCGAGTCCGCGGACCGTCTTAATCATCCGGCCTGTTGTTCCCAGCTTTTCACGAATCCTCGTAATGTGTGTATCAATAGTTCTGGTATTAATAGTTTTATCAACGTCCCAGACATCGCTGAGCAGTCGTTCCCGCGACTGAGCCTCTCCTTTTCTTTTAAGTAATGCAACAAGAAGTTTAAACTCCATCAAGGTCAACACAAGCTCCCTGCCATCAAGAGTGGCAATATGACGCGTCAAATCCACATCAAGTCCACCGGCATTGAGAATTTCCTGCGTTTTGCCACCTTGCCTGCGCTCCCGTTTTAATATTGCCCGTATCCTGAGGTTAAGCTCACGGGGACTGAACGGCTTGACAACGTAATCATCAATCCCAAGCTCAAAACCCAGAATCCTGTCAATCTCCTCTCCTTTAGCTGTAAGCATAATGATAGGAAGATCCTTATACAGCTGATGGCGCCGAATTTCCCTGCAGATTTCAAATCCATCCATCCCCGGCAACATAATATCAAGCAGAACAAGGTCATAGCTTTTCCGCGAAAGTTGTTCAAGACCATCTTCACCTGACCCAGAAAGGTGACATTTGAACCCTGCCTTATCGAGATTATATTCCAGAAGTTTAGCGAGGTTCTGATCATCCTCAATAACAAGAAGCAAAGGATCGGACATTTTATTAAAATGGGTTATGTTCAGCGATGAAGTTGTTACCACCATCATTCAGGCTATTGTAACAAACAGGAGCAGCCATACTGTGATTATAAACATTTTTCCTCAAGAGCTTTGCTTTGCAGTATACATTGACTTTGATTTTTGCTATCCTTTAACAGTTTCTTAACAATACTTCTTTACATATTGATGTACTTCTTTTTATCAAGCAGACAATAGATGCGCCTGACAAAATAGAAGTGACCTTTTCCCTCTTAGTATATATCCTGTCTCCCTCAGGAAGAGCTCTCATGATAATGGATTGTTGACTATGGCCATTTTAGACAAAAACATTAAAAAAAACATTCCCTATTTCTGGGATATTGTTGCCTTTGCCCTTGTTATGGGTCTCATCACCCTTTTAGCATGGGGCAGTCATCAAATGGCAGTTCCATACACTCCAGGCGATAAAATACCCCTTTCCCTTGATCCTGTACATTTGCCGATGTATGCCCTGCGGACAGTGCTCCGGATGGTTGCTGCGCTCCTGCTCTCATTTGCCTTTACATTCATCTACGCAACATTAGCGGCAAAAAATCGTCGAGCCGAAAGTATTCTTGTTCCGCTCCTCGACATTCTGCAGTCAGTACCAATTCTTGGTTTTCTCTCCATTACCGTTACAGGCTTTATAGCACTCTTTCCAGGAAACCTTCTCGGTGTAGAAATGGCAGCCATATTCGCCATTTTCACATCCCAGGCATGGAACATGGCCTTCAGCTTTTACCAGTCACTCAAAACCGTCCCCAAAGAACTTAAGGAGGCAGCAGATCTTTTCGGACTTTCATCATGGCAGAAGTTCTGGAAACTCGAAGCTCCCTTTGCCACACCCAGCCTTATCTGGAATACAATGATGAGCGTTTCAGGCGGCTGGTTTTTCGTAGTAGCGTCCGAAGCCATCACCGTAGGCAAAACCGCAATAACACTTCCTGGCATTGGCTCCTACGTAGCACAAGCTATCCAGAGCAAAAATCTAACAGCAATCGGCTTCGCGCTCCTCACCATGTTGATTGTAATTCTTATCTACGACCAACTGCTGTTTCGGCCACTCGTGGCCTGGGCCGAAAAGTTCAAGTTTGAACTTACCGAAAGCCAGGACGCTGCCGAATCATGGATTCTAACCTTGTTCCAGCGTGCCCATACACTTCGGAAAGTTGTAAAAGTATTAGGTAAACAATGGACTCTCATAATTGAAAAACTCCCTGAACTGCCACGCCGAAAATCGACATTTAAGGAACCCTCCTCACTTGTCACCAGATTACAGGGAGTTACATGGTATGGAATCCTGATCAGCGGAATGGTTTTCGGAGCATGGATGTTGATAAGCTTTGTCCTGGGCGGCGTTGATCATACCGAAATTCTCAAAGTATTCATGCTGGGTCTTATCACCCTTACCCGTGTGATGGTATTACTTCTACTGGCCAGCCTTGTTTGGGTTCCCCTCGGAGTCATCATCGGGCTGAATCCCCGCATGGCAACAAAAGTTCAGCCGCTCGCACAATTTCTGGCAGCCTTTCCGGCAAACCTGTTTTTTCCAGTTGCCGTTTTTATTCTTGTCCGATACCGGCTTTCCCCCGAAATCTGGACAGCCCCACTTATGATTCTCGGAACCCAGTGGTATATCCTGTTCAACGTTATCGCCGGCGCATCAGCCATCCCCACAGATCTCCGCGAAGCAGCCAAAAACCTTGGCCTTTCCGGTTGGCGACTATGGAAGCACCTGTTGCTTCCCGGTATTATCCCGTCATTGATCACCGGCCTTATCACTGCTTCTGGAGGCACCTGGAACGCCAGTATTGTAGCAGAAGTTGTCACTTGGGGATCCACAACCATTACCGCCACCGGTCTAGGCTCCTATATAGCACAGTGGACAGAAAAAGGCGACTATCCCCACATCGTGCTCGGTATAGCCGTAATGAGTCTCTACGTTATATTTTTCAACCGCTTCTTCTGGAAGCGGCTTTATACCATGTCCCAGACCCGTTTTCGTCTCGACTAGACTCACATACTCTTATGGAAAAACTATCTACCGGAAATAACCTGCTGAATCTTACCAACGTCAGCAAATCCTTTAAAAAGTCCGCAGGCGAAGAACATCTCGTTCTCGATGGGGTCAGTCTCACCATCAAAGAAGGTGAAATAGTCGCGCTTCTTGGCCGATCAGGCTCAGGCAAGTCCACGCTGCTCCGTATTATATCGGGCCTCACACGACCTGGCAGCGGGGAAGTCCTCTACTGCGGAAAACCCGTCACAGGCCCTGTAAAAGGGTTGGCAATGGTGTTTCAGACATTTGCCCTTTTTCCCTGGTTTACAGTCCTCGAAAATGTAGAACTTGGGCTCGATGCAATGGGGGTACCTCAAGACGAAAGACGTCGCCGCGCCCTGGCAGCTATTGATCTCATCGGGTTAGACGGATTCGAATCAGCCTACCCTAAAGAACTCTCCGGTGGAATGCGCCAACGGGTAGGATTTGCCCGGGCCCTTGTCGTTGAGCCCACACTCCTTCTCATGGACGAAGCCTTTTCAGCACTCGACGTTCTTACTGCCGAAACTCTCCGTACCGATCTTATAGAACTCTGGCTCGAACGCCGCATACCTACCAAAGGGATTCTGCTGGTATCCCATAACATCGAAGAAGCCGTTCTTCTCTCTGACCGGATTGTCATACTTGGCACCAATCCCGGCAGAATTCTCGCTGAAATTAAAATTCCTATCCAGCATCCACGCGATCGCGAAGCACCCGCATTCCGCCAGATAGTTGACGAAGTCTACGAACTCATGACCAAACGGCCACGCAGTATCGCAGGCAAAGTCGAAGTAGTTCCATTGTCTTACAGGCTGCCAAGTGCCCAAATCAACCAGCTTGCAGGTTTAATGGAAGCCCTTGCTGCAGAACCCTACAATGGCAGAGCCGATCTTCCGGAAATTGCCGATCAGATGGGATTTGGCGTCGAACAGCTCTTTCCGCTCCTCGAAGCGCTCGAAATTCTTTCATTTGCCCGAACCGAAGGTGGCGACGTCGAACTCACCCCATCTGGACAAAGCTATGTGAATGCCGATATCCTGCAACGCAAGGTTATTTTTGCCGAACATGTCATCCGCCATGTAGCTCTCGCAGCCCATATCCGCCACATCATCGATGAACGCCCCGGTAATCGCGCCCCCGAAGACCGCTTCCTGCGAGAGCTCGAAGATTTCTTCAGCGAAGACGAAGCCGAAAGAGTCCTTCAGGTAGCAATCGAATGGGGCCGGTACGCCGAACATTTCGCCTACGAAGAAGGCTCAGGCATCCTGAGTCTCGAAAACCCCGCAAGCTACACAGCAGAACCATAGTGGTAAAGGGG
>SZXZ01000039.1 GCA_005843835.1 Chlorobium sp. | reverse complement strand
ACCCTACCCGCTTTCCAGGCGAGCGCACTAGACCAACTATGCGACCTCTCCATTATAAAATGGTCTGGAATTTACATTCTATTTTAGATTTTCAAAAGCATTCTCACCATGAAGTGCGAGGTATAAACAGTTTAATCTGATTTATTTTTATGGTATTGATGGATTAAGCGAAAGTTAGCAGTGTTTAACATTCTCATTCTATTATCACTTTTCGTAAATTGGCAAAACTGATTTAGTTGTAAATTAACCATGCTGATCATTATGAAGATTCTCTATGAAGCACTGACGTTTGACGATGTCCTCCTTATACCTGCATATTCATGTGTATTACCTAAAGAAACAACTACTGCGAGCAGGCTTACAAAAACCATTGCATTAAAAATACCGCTGGTGAGCGCGGCAATGGATACCGTCACTGAATCCGGTTTGGCTATAGCTCTGGCACGAGCAGGTGGTATCGGCATCATCCACAAAAACCTGTCGATTGAGGACCAGGCACGTGAAGTTGCAAGGGTCAAGCGTTACGAAAGCGGCATTATCCGCAATCCATTTACCCTGTATGAAGACGCTACCATGCAGGATGCGCTGGATCTGATGCTCCGCCACTCCATTTCCGGCATCCCGGTTATTGCGCGACCGAAGTCAGAAAGCGATACTGATATGAAGCTGAAAGGTATTGTAACAAACAGGGACCTTCGTATCAAGCCTGAACTTGATGCAAAAATCGCGAACATAATGACCAGTAAAAACCTCATTACTGCCCGTGAAGATGTGAGTCTTGAGAAAGCTGAAGAAATCCTTCTTTTCAATAAAATTGAAAAGCTGCTCATTACGGATACTGAGGGTAACTTAAAAGGACTGATTACGTTTAAGGATATTCAGAAACGAAAACAGTTTCCTGATGCCTGTAAGGACAGTCTGGGACATCTTAGAGTAGGAGCAGCGGTCGGTATACGCGAAAATACCCTTGACAGGGTTAAGGCTCTGGTTATTGCCGGTGTCGATGTTGTCGCTGTTGATACTGCCCACGGCCATAGCAAAGCTGTTATTGATATGGTTAAAAATATCAAAGCATTATATCCGGAATTACAGGTGATCGCGGGTAATGTCGCTACTCCAGAAGCCGTAAGGGATCTTATAGAAGCAGGTGCTGACTGTATAAAAGTGGGCATTGGCCCTGGCAGTATCTGTACAACAAGAATTGTTGCCGGTGTGGGTATGCCCCAGCTTACTGCAATTGTAAACTGCGCGGAAGAAGCGGCCAAAACCAACACACCGATTATTGCTGACGGTGGTGTAAAATACAGTGGTGATATTGCTAAAGCTCTTGCTGCCGGTGCAGATTCAGTAATGATCGGAAGCATTTTTGCCGGGACTGATGAAAGCCCTGGTGAAACGATACTTTATGAAGGCAGAAAATTTAAGGCATATCGCGGAATGGGGTCTCTCGGGGCGATGAGCGAACCTGAAGGCAGCAGTGATAGATATTTTCAGGATGCATCGAGCGAATCAAAAAAATATGTACCTGAAGGTATCGAGGGCCGCATACCGGCAAAGGGTAAACTTGACGAAGTGGTCTATCAGTTGATTGGAGGATTGAAGTCTGCTATGGGATATTGCGGGGTTACCTGCATTGAGGAGTTGAGAACCAATACCAAGTTTGTCCGCATAACATCAGCCGGCCTTCGCGAGAGTCACCCGCATGATGTAAAGATCACTAAAGAAGCACCGAATTATTCGACCTCGACATAAGGGCCATGAGCTGGGGCGGGAATTTCCCGCCCTCATACTCTTGAGCACCTATTCGGTGTCAGTCAATCCTTCCAGCCGGTCTTCGAGATCGGCATAGATTTCCTGCAGTTCATTGATCATATCCTGATCGGCTTTCCACATGCCTCGGCCGTGGGCCTCGAGCATACGACCGACAATGTTCTTGATCGCCTGCGGGTTTAAAGTCGCAAGTCGTTCGCGCATTTCGGGATCAAGCGCATAGGTCTCTGCAGTTTTTTTGTATACCCAGTCATCTACGCTTTTTGTGACCGCATCCCAGCCCAGCATATAGGTGACACGGTTACTTATTTCGCCGGCACCACTGTGTCCGTGTTTGAGCATACCTTCAAACCACTTTGGATTCAGCAGTTTAGAGCGGTATTCAATACGGAGCGATTTTTCAGCATCGTCAACCTTGATGTCTGAAGTAAACGATTCAACATAGTTGAGCTTGATATCGCCGCCTTTGGTGTTTCGTCGCCTTGCAGCGAGCTGCAGAGAACCAGAGGTAGAAAAGTAGTGATCGATATCGGAAATGCCGAACTCGGTGGAATCAACCTGGTGGACAACCCGGTCGACTGAACCAAGCAGTTTCTGCAGAATTTCGGACTCCTTCTCCCCTTTTCGTCCGCCACCATAGGCACTGCTGTTGCGGCGAATAAAGAGATCATCCAGATCATTTTCGGAATCCCAGGCAGAGTCTTCAATCATATCATCAACATAGGTACCGTATGCACCGGGGGACTGCGTGAACTGACGGGCCGTAGCGCTTTCGAACTCTACACCCGAGGCAAGCGCTTCGTCTACATGTTTTTTGATATAGTTCATATCTGCGGGCTCATCTGCCACTGCGGCTGCCTTGATCAGCCTGTCAAGCTGGTCCATCAGCAGACCGAAAGCGTCGCGGAAAATCGGACTGAGCTGCATGAGTACATCAATTCGAGGACGTCCAAGCCTGTCAAGAGGAACAAGAGCGTAGTGACTTATTTTTCCAAATGCATCGTAGGCGGGCTCCCCTCCGAGCAACCTTATCACAACAGCGACTGCTTCTCCTTTGGTTTTGATGGTGTCGAGTCCCCATAACACCTGGGCAATTGTTTCTGGATATTTTCCGTCATTTTCTTCAAGGTGCTTTTTAACTATGCTGTCAGCTATGAGCGTACCTCGTTTGAAAGCCATTTCGGAAGGTATCCTCCATGGATCGATGGAATGAATGTTCCGTCCGGAAGGGAGTACATTAATACCATCGCGCACGAGATCGCCTCCTGGCCCTGAGGATATATACCGACCATTGAGCACCTTCATAAGGGAGTCCATCTCGCCGGTGTTGTCGCGCAGGGCATAGAGAATTTTTGCGCCATCCTGTGTCAGCTGGTCGACAAATGGCATGTATGCGACAGGAAGCTTTGTGCCTCCGGTAATTGAAGAAAAAACCGAAGCTACATTTTTTCGATCAAAAAAGACCTGTTGTACAAAATCACGGCATGCATTCTCAACCCATTCGCGCAACCTGATGGACTCTTCATCACCCTTTCTGGACATGGCGGTCAGCTCTTCGTAGCTGTTGTAATGCCCGTTTTTCCCTGATGAGGTCATAAGGATATAAGGCAGTGTCTTGCCCGCGTCCTCTCTGTTTTTAAGGGTTTCAGTGATGGTGATGATTTGTGACTCCAGAGGACTCGCTTCGCCAAAAACATGGAGCGAGTTGGAAATGAGGCGATTTTCGAGCTCGCTTATATAGATGTAGAGGCGACTGACATAATCGATGAATTCCTCATTTTCGGGCCGAGGGCAATCGTCGGTCAGATTGAGCAGTTCGGCTTTTTGCATAACTGCTTCTTCTATGCCGGTACCATCTCCTTTTCCATCGAAATTTCCTGCCAGATTTCTTTCACGTACATCAACCAGCAACTCTTTAAGTGCAGGTAGTTCCTTGTAGAGTCCGGCACGGGAAAGTGGCGGAACAACATGTGATACCATTGTCGCCAAACCGCGTCTTTTGGCAATTGTAGACTCGCTGGGGTTATTGACAGGGTATATATAGAAGTGTGGAACTTCTCCAAGAAGGGCGTCAGGCCAGCAATCACCGGTGAGACCTGTCTGCAGTCCGGGCATCCACTCAACTGATCCGTGCATACCAACGTGAACCATGGCGTGAGCCTGGAATTCTCTGCTGATCCAGCGATAAAAAGCAATATACTGGTGGTGAGGTGTATTTTCTTTATCGAAAAGAAGTCGCATTGGATCACCTTGCATACCAATACGCGGCTGAACACCGATAAAGATATTGCCATATTTTATGCCGCCCACAAAAACATCCTGCTCTCCCATAGGGACAATTTCACCAGGAAATTTCTGCCAGCGATCTTCGATGCGTTCGCGTTCTCTGGATGATGTAAGTCCTTTGAAGGTTTCGTAACTGACCTTAAGGGCATCAGGCTGATTTTGCTGAATCTGGTGATCAGTTGCCCTGTCGAGTGCATGAAAAAGTGCATCGGAAGTTTCTGGTAACTGACCGACAGTGTAACCCTCTTTTTTAAGTCGTTGGAGGGTAGCTAATAATGTCCGTGGAACATCAAGCAGTGCAGCACTGGCTTTTTTACCAAGACCTGGAGGATAATCATAGACGATTAAAGCAACCTTTTTATCTCTGTTGGCAGTGGTGCGAAGACGCAGCCACTGACTGACGAGACCGGCTAACCGTTCGATGCGTTCTGGAACTGTCTCTATTTTGCCATCCTGCAAGGCTCCGAGAATAATCGGGCAAATTGCGCCATCCATTTCGGGGATAGCATAGGTAAAGGTGATCTGCATAGGCGAAACACCCAGCTCATGCCACGACTCGAATCCCTGAGTCAAAAGTGGTTGGGCTACAATGTAGGGAACATCAAGTTTTGTCATGATCTCGTGACGCGCTTCAGCTGCCGTGCCGGGTTTTGTTGATCCTGCCGGACCACCAACAAGCCCAAAGCCCATCATATTTACAAGAAGACCGATATTTTCTTTTACAAGCCAGTCCCTGACAAGGACATGGCCTTCAACTCCCATAACAAATGCAGGATACAGATGAATACCGCGTTTTTCGAAAACGCGAATGGTGTTATCGATATACGTTTTTTCCTGGAGAAGATGTTTGCGAAAAAATAAAAGGCCGACAGCCTCACCTTTGTCAATGTTTATACCCCGTTTTTTCATCCAGGCTTTATAACTTTTGACATCCTTGAAATATGCAGGAGCATCAGGATGGTAAAGGCCCATGTTGGGAACATCTACAATTGCACCAACAGTAAGAATCTCATTAAAATATTCCCGCAAAATCAGCCGGAACATATTAGCGATATTTTCCGCCGTTGGCTGCATCCAGTATGAATAGACCAGCAGCCAGTTTTTAAAATCCTTTGCTTTGTTTGGTACGAGCGGAAGGATGGTTCGCATGATTTTCATGAGTTTCATGTAACCATATAGTGCGTCTTCATCGCGCCCCTTCACCAGCATTTTTGCAACCTTTTTTACAATATCAGGCATTCCGGCTTTTCCATCGCCAACGGAATAACCCCCTACTTTGGTCAATGCCATGGCTTCGGGCATGGACTCAAAAACAAAAACAGTTTTGTCATTTGTCGATTGATCAAGCTGCAGTTTGAACCAGTCGATCTGCTCCTTAAAATTGATCATGCTCATAAAAACACAGTCAGCTTCCTGAATTGCAGCTGCAGCTTCAGGATTCTTTTTGTCAAGATCTACATCACTTAACTGTGTGAGGTCGGCTTCGGTCGAAAGGAGCCCTTTGATTTTTTTCCAGAGGCCAGCGTTATACTGCTCAAGTCCAACAATAGCAACAACTTTACGGCGATTAGACATGATTGTAAAAATAGGTGGGATTTAAATGTTCACATTTAAAAAAACGTTACTCAACTTGAAATGTATAAAAGAAGCGGGATAATTCCGAAAATGACCTTTCCAACGTGGAAAGAGGGAAAGGTCATCCAGAGAAATTAAAAGCTTAATGCAGCTTCAACAATCTGTTCGGCTTTAGCGTTCGGTAGGTAGAAATATCGTCCTCCAAGTTTTTGGGCTAGTTTTGGTGCTTCGCCTCTTGAAAGATAGTTCATCTGAGTATCGATAACGATCGCAGCTACACCGTCCGCCTGTATGGATAGTGACAAAGCTTCGATTTCCTTTTCAAGCTCCTCCTTAGGTGCTTTTTCAGCGTTAGGGTCAAAGGTGGCCTGCAATCCTATATTGCCTCGTCCGTCGGTGATGAGCACAAACATTATCTGCGAAATACCTTTTGTCCTGGCCTGTTTAGCTGTCTCCCATCCGAGATAAAGAGCAGAAGCAAGAGGTGTTCCTCCACCAGTTGGAAGGACGTCAAGCTCGCGTTTTGCCCGATCCACACTTTGAGAAGGAGGCAAGAGAACCTGAGCCTGCTTTCCTCGGAATGATATAAGAGCTACCTGGTCGCGATGGACATAGGCGTTCTGCAAAAGACTTGCCACGGCACCCTTAGCCTGTCGCATGCGATTAAGTGCCATTGAACCTGAAGCATCAACCATAAAAATAAAGAGCGTCCCTGACTTGTCGCGGAATCTCTTGATCTTTACATCGTCTTTCGTGATGATAAGAGCGGTTTTTGGCCGGCCTTCCATTTTTTTATCACGCTTTCTGGTCTCCTGCCATGGTGCGGCTGAAATAAGCGTTGGAATAAGCGCAACTTTATTGCCGCGCATTTCGCCGGGCTGGGCTCGCACAAAACGTCCGCGACGGTTGTTGAGCGCTTCACCACGACTTCCTGTAGTAGTTTTCTTTTTCGACGCCAGAGAAATATTAAGAATATTGTCTGGAAGCTCCATTTCGATAGCATCCATCATGAGCTCCTCAATCATATCCGGAGTCTCTTTCTGCTCCTCTTCGGCCTCTGCATCCGGGGTATCGGATGGTGCTTCTTCGTCCTCGGCTTCCGGTTCCTCATCCTGCGGCGGTTCTTCCTGTGGTGGCATTTCGTCTGATGCGGCTTCCCTGTCGGGCATACGGGTCGCACGGGGAATAAGTACAAGCTTGATGGCAAGTTTCATATCCTCTTCCTCAACGTCGCTGCGCTGAGCGAGTGCTGCACTGGCAAGAGCTGCACGGACAGTAAAAATATCAACCCGGTTACCTTCAACCCCAAGACTGATAGCAGTCTGTATAAGCGCCTGTACCTGTTCTTTGGTAATCGAAACGTGAGGCAACTGCTCCCTTGCTGCCTGGATCAGACCGGAAAGCATTTTAAGCTCATCGCGGGTATCGTCTTCATCCCTTGTGCCAAGGACAATGTTGACGATTTTCTTGCGTGCCCTGTAGTCGTTCTGGGCAGTAAAAGGAACGATGATTCCTATTCTGTCAAGTAGTCCCATGCGAACCTCTCCATCTGTTGGATCGTAGGTTCCCACAAGCATAAACTTAGCAGGATGCACTTCACTAAGGCCTTCACGCTCGACAAGAACTTCGCCGCGTGAAATAGCGTCCATGATATGCGATACCGCTGAACTGTCGAGAAGACTGATTGAGTCAACATAGAGAACCCCGCCGTGTGCCTTTGAAAGGACTCCATGCTGGACAACGCGGATGCCGGTAGCAAGGGTTGCTTCAAGGTCAACACCGCCAATCAGACGATCTTCGGTAACATTCAGTGGCAGTTCTACAAAAGGCGTGCCTTCGGGGAGAATATCGGCGAAGGCCCTGGCAATCGTTGATTTTCCTGACCCTACGGCCGAAGGAATAACCACTCCGCCAAGTTCAGAATCAACGGCCAGCAGCATGAGAGCCTGCTTGGCCAGATCCATTCCAACAATATCGGTAAAGGCTATCATTATACTGCTTCTGCTTCTCCGAGGACTTTAGCGAGTTCACGATCAATTTTCTCCCCCGCATCGAGTGTTTCAAGGGGATCCTTGCGCAGACGGTGACGGAGACAGAGACCTGCAATCTCTTTGACGTGCTTCATGGTCACAACTGTTTCTCCGCGGAAAGCGGCATGAGCATATGCTGTACGGGTTATTGTGAGTTCACCGCGGTGACCATCGATACCCAGGTTCATGCAAAGTCTTGCGATATCGGTAAGAACGCTATCGGTCATGGTTACTTCAGGAAGAAGATCTTTAGCCTGCTGGATTTTTTTCTGAAGCTTAAGCTGTTCGCGATTGTACTTTTTCATAAAAGCATCGGGATCATCATCGAATTCACGGCGACGTTTAACAATGTCGACTCTTTTTCCGATATCGAGAATGGTGATGATTCGGGCATGCAGACCAAAACGATCAAGAAGCTGAGGACGCAACTCCCCTTCTTCGGGGTTGCCGGATCCTACAAGCACAAAGCGCGCAGGGTGACGGATACTGATACCTTCACGTTCAACAACGTTTTTGCCACTTGCTGCAACGTCGAGCAAAACGTCAACAAGATGGTCGTCAAGCAGGTTAACTTCGTCGATATAGAGGAACCCGCGGTTAGCCTGAGCAAGAAGACCTGGTTCAAAGGCCTTAACACCACTGGTAAGAGCCTGTTCGATATCGATGGTTCCGCAAACACGATCTTCGGTTGCACCAAGGGGAAGGTCAACAACCGGAACCGGAATTTTTTCAGTCCTTATTGTAAAAGGATCAATAGCTTTTGCGCCTTTTTTGCCTTCTTCATTTTCGAGATACTGCTCGACAGTTCTGTTATAGGTGTCGCCCTCGACCCTTTCGATCAAAGGAAGCACTTCAGCAAGTGCCCTGACCGTTGTACTTTTTCCTGTACCTCTGTGACCCATGACAAGAACTCCACCGATCCTTGGGTCAATGATATTGAGGATCAGACTGAGCTTCATTTCTTCCTGACCGACAATTGCAGTAAACGGAAACGCCAGGCCTGATTTCTTTTTTGCAGCTGGTTTTGCTGCTTTTTTTGGTTCTGGTGTTGTCGCAACCGTTGCATCCGCCTTTACTTTTACCGCAACTGTTTTCTTTGCAGCACTCTTTTTTGCAGCTGTTTCAGTCTGAGTCATAATTGATCGTTTAGTTGATACTTTCACCCTGTGAACTCTTGAAAATCATTCACAGAAAAAGGTTTACTGTTTTTTTTAAGAGTTTCAATAATAAACAATGAATTTATGCTTTTAGAAAGACAATAGAAAATGCTTTTCAATAACGAAGCTCGCTAAAGAGATGATTTTTTCAATGAATCATCCTCTATTCTGAAAAGCTTCACTGATTAACTCGACAGAGCGTTTTCAGCTGCCTCTTTTATGCTTTCTGAAAGTGTAGGATGCGCGTGTATGGTATTTGCAAGCTGTTCGGCAGTAACCTCAAGCCTGCGTGCCAGTGTCAGCTCTCCGATAAGTTCAACCGCTCCGTGTCCCAAAATATGAGCACCGAGCAGGCGCCAGTCAGAAGCGTTGAAAATCAGCTTAACCAGACCTTCAAGATTTCCGTAAGCATTTGCCTTGCCTGATGCCGCAAACATTGAACGACCAACCTTAACCCTGTAACCTCGCCCTTCAGCCTCCTTTTCGTTCAGTCCGATACTTGCCACAGAGGGTTCAGCATACACACACCTGGGAATCATGGTTTCATCAATCGGGTCATGATTGATGCCTGCAATGGTCTGGACCGCAATAACCGCTTCTGCGGAAGCCTTGTGGGCAAGGAGCATGCCTCCGCAGACATCACCAATAGCAAATATATGGTCGACTGATGTTCTGCAATTTTTGTCCGTCACAATAAATCCTTTCGAACACTCTACACCAGCCAGGTCAAGCCCGATACCATCACAATTACCACTGACTCCAACAGCAACAAGCAGTATATCCGCTCGTAATGGCTGAGGGTCGTTCCCCTGAACTGCGAGTAAAGCAGTCACTTGACCTCCTGTAACAGAAACGTCCTGCAATTTGGCGTTAGTAGCAATGATGATCCCTGCTTTTTGAAGCGAGCGCTTAAGTCCTTCTGCAATTTCTTCATCTTCAAGGGGCAGCAACCGTGGAAGCATTTCGACAATTGTTACGACTGTCCCTGCCATTGCATAAAACCAGGCCATTTCAACTCCTATTGCTCCGCCGCCTATCACAATCATCGAACCGGGAACAGTTTTCAGGGCAAGTGCTTCCCTGCTTGAAATAATTCTTGTTCCGTCGGGCTCAAGGCCCGGCAATGTTCGGCTGTGTCCTCCGGTTGCTATAATAATAGAATTGGCTTGTATTCGCTCAACACGCTCTCCATCGCGAAATAGATCAAGATGGTGAGGAGTGCTGAACACGGCATTTCCCTGTAAAACCTCAACACCGGCTTTGCGAAGGGAGAATGCGACTCCTTTAGACATTTTCAAAGCTACATGACGACTGCGTTTAACGGCTTCAGTAATATTAATACCAGCCCCCTGAACGTTAAGACCATATGTACCGGCTTTTTTTAACAGATCGAAAACTTCTGCACTCTTCAGGAGGGCTTTTGTAGGAATACAGCCCCAGTTAACGCATACTCCGCCCAAAGCGCCTTGTTCAACAAGACAGACTTTCATCCCTATCTTTGTTGCCCGAATTGCGGCCTCATAACCTCCGGGCCCTGAACCTATAACGGCCAGGTCAAAAACCAGGGTCGGTTCTTCAGACAACTGTTGCATTGCATGCATAGATATGGTATGGTTTTGTTATACTTATCCCGTAAATCTACTGTTGAAGGTGTTCAAGTGTCACAAAATGCAAAATCAGCCACAAAATACCGAATCAGAGCTAAAGGATAAAGCTGCTCTTGAGCCGAAAAAACTTGTTCTGCAGGTAAGCAAGGTGCAGACTCCGATGCGTATTGATCAATATCTTACGCGTCAGGTTGAAAATGCAACCCGTAACAAGGTTCAGGAAGCTATTGAAGAGGGTCGTGTACTGGTTAATGACAAAACTGTCAAGTCGAACTACCGCATAAAATCGTGTGATCTCATTCAGATGACGTTTCTGCGACCTCCCGCACCTGAACTTGCAGCGGAAGATATTCCGATTGATATTGTTTATGAAGATCAGGACTTGATGGTCATTAACAAGAAACCTGGAATGGTGGTACACCCTGCTTTCGGAAACTGGACGGGAACTCTGGCGAACGCCATTTTGCACCATATCGGCAAGGAAGGTGAGGAACTTGACAAGTCAGAACTGCGTCCCGGCATTGTTCACCGACTCGACAAAAACACCTCAGGACTTATCATTATTGCAAAAAATCCTGTTGCCCTTCACCGTCTTGCTCGACAGTTTGCAGACCGCAAGGTGATAAAAATATACAAGGCAATAGTATGGGGTGTTCCTGTTCCTTCATCCGGTACCATAACAACCAATATCGGTCGATCAAAAAAAGACAGGAAGGTTATGGCTAACTTCCCTTTTGAGGGTAAGGACGGAAAAACTGCTATTACTGACTACAGGGTTACTGAAGATCTCAAATGGTTTTCAGTGCTTTCACTGACGTTGCATACAGGGCGAACCCATCAGATAAGGGCACACATGCAGCATCTTGGTCATCAGATTCTCGGGGATGAAACTTACGGGGGGGCCGTGTTACGCACTCTTCCTTTCAGCAAAAGTGAGGGGTTTGTTAAAAACCTTCTCGAACTGTTGCCACGTCAGGCTCTGCATGCTGAAACCCTTTCGTTTCATCAGCCTATGACTCATGAACCGCTATCCTTTTCAGCCGCGATGCCTGAAGATATGCTGGATGCGCTTGATAAAATCCGTTCTGTTACAATGATTGCGGAATCCCTCTGAAACTCCACCACCCTTTCTCGTCAGTCTCCCTGTTTGCTTTTTTTATTTGATAAGACTATCCTTAGAATTCTGTCCTTTTATTCATTTTCGTAAACAACATTATGATCCTACGTCAATCATTCTTTGCGTTAACCTCCTTTTTTCTTGTATCGCCACTTCTCCTTGCAAGTTCTGAACAGCATAATGACAATCAAAGACTTTCGGCACCACCAGAATCAGCTGTTGTTGAAGAGTATTATGGAACAAAAGTCACAGACCGATTCCATTCTCTGGAAAAGCTTGAAAATCCTCAGGTACAACAGTGGATTAAACAACAGTCATCTAGTGCTAAATCTATTCTGCAAGGAATTCCTGGGCGCAGCTCTCTTGTTGAAAAAATGCATGATTTCGACGGTCGCAAGGCTTCGAAGGTCTATAACCTCAGTATCACCGACAATAACCGTTATTTTTATCTGAAGGAGACCCCGACGGACGAAACAGGCAAGCTTTTCTTTCGCGATGGTTTTAAAGGAAAAGAAACCTTGTTGTTTGATGCTCGCGCCTTTTTTTCGGGCAGCGGTAAAGAGTATGTCATCAGCGGCGTTTCGGCCTCTGAGGATGGATCAAAATTAACTATTTCTGTATCGGCAAACGGTTCCGAGGACAGTATTGTCCTGATTATGGATGTTGGATCAAAAAAGCTTTATCCTGAAAGAATTGATCGATGCAGGTTTGCTTCACCTTCGTGGCTGCGTGACGGGAAGTCTTTTCTTTACAATCGCATGCAGCCTTTGACACACGCTGGACAAAATCCCCAGTACGACAGCAAAACATTTCTTCACCGTGCAGGAACTGATCCGTCATCGGACCGGGAAATCTTTTCAAATACCACAAATCCTGAACTTCACATTAAAAGCGAAGATGTCCCTTCTGTTGATTACGATAAAAAGAGCGGGTATCTTTTTGCCGTTGTGTCAAACGTTGACCCAAGGGTGACAGTGTATTATGCGCCTGCGAAAATGCTTTCAGAAAAGAAAATAGTATGGAAACAGCTTTTTGCTCCTGAAAACGAAGTTCATGATTTTGCGGTCACGAAAAATGATCTTTATATCTATACCCCCAAAAATGCCCCTCATTTTAAGGTGGTAAAAACCTCTCTGAAAAATCCTGATTTTGCCCATGCAGCAACAGTTATTGATGAAGACAGCAAAGCTATGCTGACTTCATTTGCCCTGACTAGGGATGCTCTTTATTATACTCAGTCACGTAACGGCGTTGAGGCAAAACTGTTCCGAAAAGATTCCAAAAACTTGAAAGAAAGAGAGCTTGCCTTGCCTTTTAAAGCAGGCACAATCAGCCTATCATCGAAAGGGTACCGCTTTCATGATGTCTGGGTGATTATTGCCGGTTGGAGCAACGACAACAGGCGTTATCGATTTGACGCTGAGCATGACATATTCGTCAAGGAAACCCTCTCTTCCCCT
The DNA here is from genome assembly GCA_005843835.1 of Chlorobium sp. Taxonomy (GTDB): domain Bacteria; phylum Bacteroidota; class Chlorobiia; order Chlorobiales; family Chlorobiaceae; genus Chlorobium. The sequence goes on along the minus strand of SZXZ01000039.1, from coordinate 13,258 downwards.
GCTGAATATCCTGAATACCGTGACCTTGTTGTTGAGGAGCACATGATACCATCGCATGATGGTGTACTGGTGCCGCTCTCTATTATCTATAAAAAAGGCATTGAAAAAACCTGTAAAAACCCTGCGCTTATTTATGGGTATGGTGCTTACGGTAAATCAATTACTCCGTTTTTCAGTCCTGGAATGCTTCTGTGGGCAGATAAAGGCGGTGTACTTGCTTTCGCACATGTAAGAGGGGGTGGAGAATGTGGAGATACGTGGCATACACAAGGCATGAAGACCACAAAACCCAATACATGGAAAGACCTTATCAGTTGCGCTGAATATCTCGAAAAGATGGGGTATACGGGTCGTGGTAAAATTGCAATAAACGGGGCTAGCGCTGGCGGGATTCTTGTCGGGATGGCTTTATGCGAACGTCCTGATCTTTTTGCTGCAGTTATTCCTCAAGTTGGTGCTTTAAACCCCCTGCGTGGCGAAGAAAGCCCTAACGGACCAATAAATGTACCCGAATTTGGTACGGTTAAAAACCGTGAAGAGTGCCGGGCGCTTATCGCTATGGATCCTTATCTGAATATCAAGGATCAGGTTGCATATCCTGCGACACTTGTCACTACTGGACTTAATGATCCAAGGGTTATTGCCTGGCAACCGGCAAAATTTGCGGCCCGTCTGCAACAAGCTACGACTTCAAAAAAACCTGTACTCTTTTTTGCTGATGATAAAGCAGGACATGGGATGGGTAATACAAAATCAAAAGAATTCGAAACGCTTGCGGATGTGTTGAGTTTTGGTCTCTGGCAGACTGGTCATCCTGAGTTCCAACCAAAATAATAAATCTTAGCCTCCTGACTTGTTTCCGGAAATGCAAAATATTTGTTTTTCCGGAAATCCAGGCTAAGTTCACTTCTTATTTAGATAAGATCTCCTAAGGGGCCAAGATTAAGATTCAAATCTTTATCGGTTAGTTTAAATATTTTTTTCAGTTCTTCCATCTTGTTTTCAAGTTTCATCAGAGTCTCTCCAAGATTCTCTATTTGCTCTTCAGTTAAAGAATCTCCTTCAATCCTGCGCATAGCCTGTTTTTCAATTAACTTTCTAATAAGTTCTATTAAGGTCAATACAAGCTTAGCCAGCCCTGAATCAACATTTTCAGGTGTTGCATTGATTCTGCCTTGATTTTCTGGCTTAATTTTTTCAAGTTCTTCTATAATCTCTTCTGCAGAACCTGCAATAAATAGGATCTTGTTTTCGTCCATTATTATTCAACCTTTATTTGAGCAAAGTTATATGGAGGCCATGGACCTGTCAAAAGTATATTATGTTGTGGGTAAATAGATTGAAGATCAGATACAAATTGAAGAAGTTCATTTTTTCGTTCTTTTTCAATAAGAAGAACTAAATCTATAATAATAGCCTCAGTTAATGGTTTTTTAAAAATAACTTGAGTTGTTATTTTTTCTACTTCTGATTTTATTTTTTCTTGTGTTTCTTTTTGGTACTGAGTATGTAACTCTTCCTGTTTGTGATGCATATATTTGTTTATCAAATATATTTTTGAAGAAGAATCTCCTTTCAAGATATCAGGAACAAGTTCATTTTTTTCTTTTATAGTGATATCAGTACTATTTTTGTATGAAGATAAAAATCTGATTGAATATTCGTCTTTATTATACAATGTTTTTATTGCATCATTAAACGAAGAATAGTTTTTTGTGAGGATATTTATTACTTCATTATCAGACGCAACAAGAGAGTTATATCTCATAGGCAATATTGTCAGATTCTGAGCAATATTTTCAATAATTTTTGAGTATGTTAAAACATCTTCCTTATTTATTGAAATATCGTTTTTATCTTGGCGGGAAACTATAGCGGTTAGATTGTCAAATTGAATTGTCTCTAATTCTATATTAGAATCCGAATTAATTGCTTCAAAGTCAAGAGTTTTGTTACTCTGTAAGTCATATAATTCCGCAATAGCATAGATAATTATTGACATAAATGAACTCGTATTCAAATCTTTGTTTTCATTTTCTCCATAGTTTCCACTGAACTTAACAATACCCTGAGTCCAAGATATATGAGATCAATATCAGCTACAGATATAACAATATCACCAGTAATCACAACCCCTTTTGTTAACACACGGTCAAGTATATCAAGGATGGTTATTTCTTTGTTAATTTCATAAAGATCATCCTGCATATTATTCTGATATTTTTATAAACGAATAAGGAGGCCAAGGGCCTGTAAGGTTAACTATTATACCTATATTTTCGTATTCTTTACATAAAACATTAACAACCTCTATAAACTGATGTATGCTTTCTTTTTTAATTAGAAATGATGCATTTACAATCATATCTTCCTCTTTACCAGTAATATCATTACTCAATAACGTATTCAATCTATACTCTTCACTCAAATCGTTAAGAGTGGTAAATATTTTTTTTGAATAGTTATTATAAATAATACTTATTTCTTTTTCAAGAATTTCTTTCTTTTTCTTACCTAAAAGATATGCTTTTCCAGGAGAGCTATTTTTAATAAGTAACTCAATATCGGACATATTGTTGCTTAGGTAAGCAATATTTTTAATTATCTTATTCTTATCGCAATATATTTTTGCAGACCATTCTTCTTTGTTTTTAAGATATTGCAATGTTTTACGTAAATCATCAGAATATTTTTCTACAAATTGTTTTAAACTATCTTCTGATTTATATATAGTGCCGAAATTAAATGGTATAACTGCTTGTGTTTCCATTATTTTTTCTATGACGGAAACATGTTCTCTAACATGAATTTCAAGCCATTCTTCGTTTGATATATTTTTTTTTATATTTTCTTCTGAAAATTCTGTTTCAGAAACAATTTTAACAGTAATATATAGGCTATTATGCTCAAATTGTTGTAATTTTCCTGCGCCAAATAATTCCAGCTGCGAGGGTTTGTCAAATGTTATACAATAGACATATATAAGGTTATTCGTGTCTGGAATCACAGGAGGATAGATTATTAATTATTATCGCTTTCACTATCGTCATACGAAGTTAGACGAGTAAAAGATATTATTTCAAGTTCAGCATCAAGAACAACCGAATAAAATAATCTGACTTTTTTAGGAGGTAAGTTCATTGATTTCAGAAACGAATCATCCTCGTAGACTTCAGCCACAGTTTTCCATATTTCCTGAACTTTCTCAACTTTAATTACAGTAATTTCAGTTGTCTTAATATTCGCTTTTAGAAAAGCCACAACAGCATTTCTTACATCCATTATTTTACTCATTACGTGCTCCAGTAAAGATTATTGATAATTATATAGGTTAATTATTAGTGAACCTTTTTTTCATTATTCAGCGATTTTGTTTATCAATTCTTATTTGTTCAAGTTTTCTTAGAAGATTATCCTCTTCGCGATCATACTCTTCTTCGTCTATTTCATCAAGCTCAAATCTAAGCTGAAGAGCCATAAGACGTTCTTTAACTGTTCCTTCATCGGATGTTTCTTTTTCAACAACATCATTTATTTTTTTAGCGACGAAGATAAGCCCATTAATAGGAGCAAATAATATGTCATCTAGAATAAAGATATCAGCCTCCTTGTGTATTAATCGAAAGATTAACAAAGTTGTATGGCGGTAAGGTACCGACATATTTAAAGGTCATAATATCACCAAACTTTTTATCAAGATCATCGACTGCCTTATCAAAGAGTGGTTCATTAGTTTCCTTTATAAGAAAAGCAGCGTTAAGAATCATTAAATTACCATAATTATCCGTTATCTTAACATCTTCAGCGATAGGTTCTAAGATATCTAGAATCTGTTTTTTATAATTTTCTATCTCATTTTTCAAAGCATCAGCAACCATTTCCCCAACCTTTACTCTCTGGTAATGAATTTTATCAGATGGTTGATTTATCAGTTTATCTCTTAATGATCTTATATTATCATATTTCTGTATAATGCTTTCATAGATTTTTTTTTCATCTGCCATAACTTTAAGCCCCAATTCTTTTTTCCCTTTCATTTTTGTGAGCAGGTCATCAAGTCGTATATAATCATCAGTAAGTATCCGCGTTATAGCTTCATCATTATCGTGTGGTGATATTGTTGAAAACCTTACAGGCAAGACGTTGAACTGTTTCATTACCTCTTCAAGCACTTTTTGATGTGCAATCATATTTGCACGTCGTGCCTCATATTGTATTATTGGTGAAGAACTGACTACTGCACATATATCATTATATGTTACACCATAAACAATATCATGACGGCTACCTATACCAATTGGACCAAAGTCTATTGTATTGGAATTACGAATAATACCATAAATATATCTTCCTTCTTTTACACTATAAATGTCCATTTTATTTTTTAAATATTAAGTGAATTTATAGTTCCCATTTTTCAGGAAGAATACGTAAATCTATAAAATTAAATATCGGTAATGGCCCAGTGTAATGATAATCAGATCTGTTTTTATATTTTTCTCCCAGTGTAGCCATAATATTATCAAACTCAACTTCTCTGCCTTTGTTTATCAGAAAAGCTGTATTCATAAACATAGATTCACCTGTTGTCTTGTTATGTTTATATGCAACTACAGTTTTGCGAAAAGATGATACTATTTCTTCTGCTTCATAATCTTTTTTCTTATGTAATGCGTCTTCAATAAGTTCTCCAGCTTTTACAATAAGTAAATCTTTTTTTTCTTTGTCATCTGTTTTATCAATTTTACCTCTCAATTTTTTAAGCAGAATATTTTCTTTATCAATTTCTTTATATATATCACTCATATTTCGCCATAATCCCTTAAGATTATATTCCACCTTATTTTCAAAGCGATTAAGAAGTTCAATCAACTCACTATATCGCCTGTCAAGCAGATTGCGAATTTCATCGGGTGTTGCTGCAACGGTACCAAATCTAACAGGGATAACACTATTAAACTGACTCATAACAGCTTCAATAACTTTTTGATGGGCCAGAATATTCTCAGGATTTACAACAAAATGATTTAAAGGATGATCGCTGACAACCATGCTTAAACCTTGAAATCCAATAGAGCTGACTAAATCACCCCTACCACCTATACCTATAGGTCCAAAATTGCATTCATAACTTGTCGCTATTATACAATACACATATTTACCATCTTTTTGCATATCAATTTTTTATTTTTACTACATAAAAAGGTTCATTTGATAAATTGTCCGGTGATTGTTTCAGAATGCTTGAATAATCAATTAAAAGTTTATAAGCATTATTTGATTCAATAAAATTCTCACTACTATCAGAAACATTTTCACTATTTTTATCTGGATGTGTTATGGATGCTTTTGACCGATATGCTTTTTTTAGATTATAATTATCATCTGATAAATCTATGCCAAGTATTTTTTTTGCATTTTCTATATCTTCTTTTTTTATAGCTTTGCTTTCAATTGTATAAAAACTGTAACATGGCAGTGGTCCAACTATCTTAAAATTTATTTTATCAGCATATTTAATATCAAGTTGATCAATCATTTCAATAAAAGTACCGCTTTCTTCTTTTTTTACAAGAAATGCATAATTCAGTGGCATCTCGTCATTCATAGATTCATGTTTTCTCGCGTCCAGGCAAAACGGCATCAATGAATTGACAATATCAATACAGGCTTTGCTATTTTTTTGATCAATTTTTTCTTTGATTGCTTTTCCTATACTGATACTGTCATTTTGATCATATAAACTTTTTTTATTAATATTCTCCTTCATAAGCTTGATTTGCGGAGAATCTGATATGTCTTTAATAACATCCAAAAAGTTACTCCATACTGCCACAATATCAATTTCTTCTACCTCATCTATAATTTCAAATGTTTCTTTGAGTATGTTATATCCGTTTATCAGAATTTTCATGACATCATTTCCGGAACTTACTACTGTACCCAATTGCATTGGAATAACTTTTGAGCATCCGCTAGTCATTATCTTTTCAATTTTTAGCTGATGGTCAACAAGAAGATGCGCCAGTTCCTCCTTATTCAAATATTCAAGTTTGTTAATTTTGGTATCTGTCACAACAGCTGATATCTCATTATATTCAATTGAATAGATTCCAGATTCAAGTAATATATTTTTGATATCAGCAATACAGTCATTTTCGACAAACCCATATATATAAATTCCTTGCATATTCATTCTTATCTAATTTAGCACATTTCCGTTTTGAAGGACAGCTACTTCAATAGCTTTGTCAAAATGCTTTTCTAAAATCACAATATCAGTGGATTCAGAAAATGTTTTCGCATCTATAACTTCACGAATAGCGCACATCTTCGCCTTTTGACATATAAACTCAATATCTGCGCCAGTCATATCCTCAGTCTTTTCAGCTAACGTTGTAAGACTAACACCATTTCCCAATGGCATATTTTTGGTATGAATTTTGAATATTTTCTCTCTGGTAATAACATCGGGTGAAGGCACCTCAAACATGAGATCAAATCTTCCGGACCGTAATAGAGCTGGATCAATTATATCAATTCTGTTTGTTGCAGCAAGCACGGTGACTCCTTTCAACTCCTCAATACCATCCATTTCAGTAAGAAATTGGCTGATCACCCTTTCAATAACTCCTGATTCTGTCCCATCATTTCTTCTTCGGGGGGTAAGGCTGTCTATCTCATCAAGAAAAAGGATTGTGGGTGCTGATTGCTTGGCAAGCCTGAACAGCTCACGTACTCCTTTTTCTGATTCGCCAATAAAGCGACTGAGTATCTGGGGTCCTTTGACAGAAATAAAATTGACTCCACTTTCGCTTGCGAGAGCTTTTGCAAGGTATGTCTTACCTGTTCCTGGCTTTCCGTAGAGTATTATTCCTTTTGGTGGTTTTGTATCAGTTTTTTTAAAAAGTTCTGCATATTTTATCGGCCATTCAACAGTTTCCTTAAGCGCCTGCTTGATTTCCTCGAGCCCCCCTACATCTTCCCATTTAACGTCAGGAACTTCCACAAATACTTCTCGAATAGCGGATGGTTCAACTTCTTTCATAGCATCAAGAAAGTTATCCATCGTAACTTCCAACTGCATGAGCAATTCGTATGGAATTTCTGATAATTCAAAGTTAATCCTGGGGAGAATTTTTCGTAGTGCCGTCATAGCGGCTTCCCTGGCAAGGGCTTCAAGATCTGCGCCTACAAATCCGTGGGTAATTTCAGCAATTTTCATCATATCCACATCTTCAGACAACGGAATGCCTCTTGTATGGATATGAAGAATTTCAAGCCTTCCTTTTTTATCCGGAATCGAAATTGATATTTCACGATCAAAACGACCTGGCCTTCTGAGTGCCGGATCAATAGAATTGGGTATGTTTGTTGCTCCAATCACAATAACTTTACCCCTCGATTCCAGACCATCCATCAAAGAGAGCAATTGGGCAACGACCCTTTTTTCTACCTGCTTTTCTCCGCCCATATCTTCCCTTTTGGGAGCGATGGCATCTATTTCATCAATAAAAATAATTGAAGGTGCGTGTGCCTGGGCTTCTGCAAAAATATTACGGACTCTTGCTTCACTTTCGCCATAAAATTTGCCCATGATCTCAGGCCCAGAGATATTAATAAAGTATGCATCAGTTTCCTGAGCTACTGCTCTGACGATGAGAGTTTTACCAGTACCGGGAGGGCCGTAAAGAAATACACCTTTTGGGGGCTCAACGCCAAGACGCTCAAATATCTCAGGGTATTTGAGGGGCAGTTCTATCATTTCGCGTATTCGCTGCACCTGATTACCAAGACCACCGATATCTTCGTAGGTTACCCTGTTTGATTTTACTTCGTTTTGTTTTGATAACTCAAGCTGAATAGAGGTATCAGGATTTATCAGCACAACTCCATCTGGTGAAGTTGACATGACCGTGTAATAAATTGAGCCTGAACCAAAAAGAGTGGCTTTAATTTTATCGCCTTTCGAAACTGGCAATCCGTTAATAAGTGAACCAAGGTATTTTGCATCATCAGCCTTGATCAGTGAACTGGATTTTGTTACAGGTTTCAGCGTGATTTTGGAAGCCTGTCGAAAAGCAGTTTTACTTATTGTAACCTTTTCATCAATGCCGGCATTTGCATTATCTCTGGTAATACCATCAATCTGTATAATACCTTTGTTTCTGTCGTCGGGATAAGAAGGAAGTATTTTTACAGGGGTAGAACGTTTACCCTCAATCATAACAATATCACCAGATTCTAATCCCCAGCGAACCATATCGTTAGGATCAATTCTGGCTATTGCACGACCAACATCCTTAACAATCGCTTCCTTGACTTTCAAGAATACTGTTTCATTACTCATTTCACATCCTCTATTTTTCTCTATCTGCCGAAAATAATATCTTTTAACTTGAGTAAAGCAGCAACGCCTTTGATTTCTTCAGGAAATACCGGAACTATAACAATCTTGATATTTTTGAATATATCTGAAGCCTTGTTGATGTACTTTAATTGAGCCGCTTTTCTTTGCCTGCAAAAACCTGATTCATCTGATTCCATAACATTGTTAAGAATCATTTGATGTGAAGATATATGATACTGCTGAAGTTCGTGGAGGAGTCGAGATGTCTCCATAATTGCCATGTCTTCAGGGATGCAGACAGGGATAAATTCACATTTGTCACGATTACTCAAGAGAGCAGCTATCCGTTTTACTGTTTTTTTAAGATTCAGAAGCATTACATCCGCCTCATCTTCTTTATAATCACCAGAAAAAGATTCGATCATGTAGCGATACTTCCACCTCATTTTCGCGGCCATTTTAATCCATTCGTCCAAAAGCACCGGCGAGGAGAGGAGCCTGAGTGCGTGGCCTGTAGGAGCGGTATCTACTACGTATTTTTCATAATTATTTTCTTCTATGAGATCTATAATTGTTTTAAAGCTCATGACTTCATCAATACCAGGTATTGACAGACTCATCATTTGCTGAATGTCTTCATCATCAAGATTTGTTGATGTATCAAAAAGTTTAATCAGTTCGCTTTCATGTTCTTTTTTAAACCGTTTGAATGCCTTGTCTGCTGATATTTCAATAGCGGTAAGGTTCTTTACATTATGAACCGGTTGTAGTCTGAACCCTATTTCCTGACAAAGGCTATCAGAAATTGAGTGCGCAGGGTCTGTTGAAATCACTAATGTTTTATGTTTTTCAGCAAGACCCAGTGCACAAGCCAATGAACAACTTGTTTTTCCTACACCACCTTTACCGCCGAATATGATCATTTTAAGGTCTTTCTGCTCCAAACCTGTCAGCGGCATTGTATTATTTTTTAATTCTTATTTCCAGAATACCATTGGTGTATTTTTGTTGAATGATAGTGTTGTTCGGTTTAAAGGGTAACAACAATTCCTTTCTATAATTTTTCTTAGAATTATTGGTCGATATATCAACTATATCATCATTAAGGCTTACAACAATATCTTCTTCATTAATACCAGGCATTTCGGCAATAATTACAATTTCATCAGATTCGTCAAACACATCTGTTATGGGTTCGCGTTCTTCGTTTACCTTAGGACCTTGAGGTGTTTTTACAATGTTACCAAATGTCTCAACTTTAGGAGAACCGCCGCCTACTGCTGATTTAATTGTAAATCCATACACACCTTTCATACCCTTTTTTAGATGATCGAGGTTCATTTCACCTTCGCGATTTATAGCGCCTGTCTGCTCAAGTTTACTCGCAAGATCAACTAATTTTTCAATACCTTTAAACAGGCTTCCAAAACCTAAAAAATCAAATTCTGACTCTCCTGGTCCGTTTGAATCTTTTTCATTTTTCATGGCTTTCAATATTACGTTGTCTTATTCATGGCCTCAAGTTTTTCTATACGCTGCTGCAACTCTTCTTGTATTGCAATCTGCTCTTTATCTTTAGCTTTTGTTGAAAGATAGGGGTCTTCCTGCCACCAGTTTATACCCATTTCCATGGCTTTATCGACGGAGGCTACCAGCAACCTGATTTTAATTGTCAATAAATCTATATCGGCAATCTGTATTTTAATGTCACCAGCTATTACAATGCCTTTGTCCAGTACTCTTTCCAGTATATCGGCAAGGCCTGTTGCATTAACAGCATGTTTTAAGTCAGGCATAGTGCTTAAGTTATTTAGTACTCTATTTGAATAGTAGTAAACCCTGGACTTTCGCTTACATCATCATATTGATTATTGTAACCATTTTTGTGATTATGGAGCAAATGAGAACTATGTTCGTAGATGTTCTGTATAATTCTCAGTCTATTTTGCACATAATCAAGCCGGTGCAGAAGCTTTACTTCTTCACTCATTAATCTTTGCTTTTCCTTTTCAAGCATATACAACTCGAGAAAATCGGCAGTATCGTTTTGCTTAACGGCAGATTTTGTAACGGTATGAAGGGTTTTAATATGATTAACACCCTTTTTTGGATTAAAGATTCTCATGATATCAATAGATTATAATTTCAGCTTATTAAGCGTGCATATCAATAAGCTCTTTAACGATTGCACGAACTTTTTCCTGATTTGTTTTTGATCCAACACGGCTTGTTTCGGATGTCAAAATATCCTGACAAACCTTTTTAAATTGTTCATTATTTTTATCAGGCCTTGCATGAAGGACATTTAATGTCTTTGCAATCATAATTGAACCTCTGATAGTCGGATCAAACTCTGTTTTGCCTGACTCACGCAAACCTCTGACGATCTTGACAATTTTTTCAGCATCATCAAGCATCATTCCTGATTTTGCATGTGTGATCATCAGTTCAGTTTCGTAATCAAAATAATCAAGATCCATAGTAACCATTCTATCACGAAGAGCATCCTGAGTTCTGTTAACGCCTGCATACTCTTCAGGATTTGACGTAAATATCGCCCTGAATTCAGGATGAACTTTCATGTAGTATTCCTCCTCATTAGATGAGGAAGTACTTAACATTTTTTCCTGCAGAATGGGTAAAAGAATATTGTTAGCTTCAGGCCGTGAACGGGTAAACTCGTCGTATACCAGAGTAAACCCTTTCTTAATTGCAATAGTTAAACGATTGTTTACCCATTGCTTTGTCATATCCTCTTCGTACTTGTGCACTGAGTGAATAAAATTGTCGTCCAACCTTCTATATTTGTATCCTTGCTCGCTTCCTATTAGATCAGAGGTTTTGTATTCAGAATCACCATGAATGATTACCACCGGCCGTCCTATCTTGCTTGCCAAATGTAATGCAACGGTTGTTTTACCTGTTCCTGATGGACCACGGAAATGAACAGGAAAACCTGCTTTGATATAGGTCAGTCCCCGGTTGGTGATGTCTCTGATGTAGTCGGTTTCGACGAAATTTGGCATGGGCTTTGGCTCAAGCACCGTATTCATCTCATTATCATATCCCTGAGCACGCATAGTAACAAGCAGTTTGAATTTTATGGAAATATTTATCCACTGAACGACAAGAATAAGTAAGGCAAAGCGGAGTTTCCAGGACTATAGGATTCTCCGTTTTGCTTTTAGAGGGATGTTTTAGTGAAACGTCTTTTTGATCGGATAATACAGATTTTCGACTTTTAACACTTTACCTGCATCAAGGAGACATTTTGCTGCAAAGCCAATCTTCATCCTGGTTTCATGAAGAGGTTCTTCCATATCGGATACTTTAATCCCTTCCGAATGATTATTGATATACTGCAGTATCTTATCCTCTAGCGTAATTTCGTCGTTAACCTTAGGTACTTCAACAACGACCGGTTGACTTTTTGCCTCAAATGCCGGCAACTCTTTTGGGGCAACAATAGCAGCAGCTTTTATTTCACTCTTTTCAGATTTCTTGGCACTGACTGCGTTTCCTCCAGATCTTATCGCGGCAATTTTATCCTGCATAGCTTTCCAGTGATCTGCTCCCTCGGACCTGTCTTTTGAATAATTGTCCAGAAGTGTGGATGTTGAATTTCTAAGATCGGTTACCTCACGACTTATTCTGTCAAACAATGCATTGTACTCTTTAAGTCTGTCAGCTTCGCCCTGATTTAAATCTTTTCTGAGTTTGCGTGCAGCATTCAGGTTTTCATTGCTTATTTCTGATATTCTTTCCTGAATACTCTTAAGAAGAGCATGAGTATACTCAAATCTTTCTTTGTTGGTCTTATTCAGATCATTTCTTAATGCTGTTGACATGTCTTTATGTTCGGTATCGAATTGCTCAAGCATTTCGTTTGTATAATTGAAAATACTTGAGACTTCATCACTTATCTTTCCAATAAATTCCTCGTAATCAGCCATTCTTAACTGCTCATTCTCCATGCGAGATTTATTCTCGTTTGAGAAAAATTTTTCAAGATCACTGCTCATTATTTTTCTTGCTTTTGAAAAATCTTTTATCAATGAGTTGGTAGATGATTTTGAACTTTTAACTTCCTTTTCTATGGATTTAATGTCTTTCTGTATTGAGCCCATCAACTGATTGTATTTTCCTAATCTATCATTTTCACCAACAGCAAGATTTTTCTTTAGGGCTACCGCGTTTGCATTTATTGTTTTTGCTGTACTATTTTGTTCATTTCGAAATTGCTGAAGTTTTTTTCCTACATTTGCAACCAACTCTTCATTATCTTTTACACGCCCTTTGAATGAAGAAAGCATCTCTTCACTTAAACTTTTCATTTCATTAGCTAATCCCATTGTTGTCTCCGTTTTACATTAAATATTATTAACAAAGTTCTTTACTTATGATATTTTTCGCGTTTTTAATATCTCTGATATTGATTGCATCACCTTTTTCGAGTAATGATTCCAGATATTCCATAACTTTGTTATGCGTTTCCTGAAAATCTGTTAATATTTTTATAACTGTTTCTTTTCTTTTTTCCTGCAATTCAGCAATTTCTGACAACTCTTCCTTTAATTGTTTATTTTTATCTGCAACTTCAGCAATATTATAATCGGTAATGTTCAGAATTATATTTTTTAATGACTGGGTAAACTGTTTTTGATCTTCTATATAATTCAGAAAGTTAATTTTTGCATTGTTTTCCTTTTCTTCAAGCAACCTGTATATATCGTCCATTATATTGTTGTAATCTTTTTTTCTCAATGACTCCTTTTTTGCAAGTGCCTCACAAAGTCTTGAGCTAACAACAGTACGTCTCTCTCTTAAATATTCCAGGGAATTTTCAACACTGTCAACAAGAATATGACACGACTCTTTAATATTTTCTGAACTTTGGAATGCGTTCTG
>SZXZ01000056.1 GCA_005843835.1 Chlorobium sp. | reverse complement strand
TGCTTGAAAAGGCCAAAACTGACAGCCTCGATCTCAAAAACACCGTAACAAGACAAGCAAAAAAAATAGTACAGAACATCGCAAGGATGCAGACTATCGTCGATAACATCCGTCACTTTGCCAGCAAAGAACAAAATTCCGAAACAAAACTCTTCGACTGCAAAGAACCCATATACTCAGCCCTCACCCTCACGTCCGGCAAGTGCAAAGAAAAATCAATACAGCTCAATTTCCAATGCGGACCGGAAGAACTCCCGATCAGAGGCAACTTCTATAAAATGGAACAGGTAATCCTCAACCTCATCCGAAATTCCATTGACGCCCTCGAAGAAAAAAGGCAACAGAGCATACAGCCTGAGCGGGAAATGTACATACACCTGCAGGCAAAGCTCCACAAAGAGAGCGTCATTATCAGCGTTGAAGATAACGGCATCGGCATAAGTCAACAAAACATTGACTACATCCTCCAGCCTTTTTTTACAACCAAAGAATCCGGTAAAGGTACCGGACTTGGATTATCGATATCATCACGTATCATCAAAGAAATGCAAGGCCGGTTAAGCATTAACAGCACTCCAATGGAAGGAACCACCGTACAATTGACACTTCCCCTTGTCCAGCACCATGAAAAAGAATAAATGCGTGCCTGCAGATCTGGGATGTCTCACGATTTCTTGACAAATTCCGACTTCAATTGCATTGCTCCGAAGCCATCAATCTTGCAGTCGATATCATGGTCACCCTCAATAAGACGAATGTTCCTCACCTTTGTACCGCCCTTGAGCATCGATGACGCACCCTTGACCTTAAGGTCCTTGATCACCGTCACGGAATCACCGTTTTGCAATACATTCCCATTCGCATCCTTCCAGACTCGAATCTCTTCCGAAGCTTCGGTCTCCGATTTGCTCCATTCGTGGGCACACTCAGGACAAGTCAGGATAACTCCAACCTCATAGGTATATTCCGAATTGCATTTTGGGCAGTTTGGCAAATTGCTCATTATGTTCCTCTTTTAAATGTTCCGGCAAAGATTTTTGGACAAAATGATAATCAACCATGAAGGAATTCCCATGAATAATTTTTGAAATAGTATTTAACGTATCTGCATGAATCGAGAATAACACACCAGGGTTTAGTATTCCATGCACAAAAAAAGGACTTACAATCGGGGCTCGATCTCCTCAACTGCAGGTGCATATTTAGCCTGCTCAATAGCCTCACTCCGGATGGAAGCAAGTATTGCCGCAAAAGGGTGGAGTTTATTGCCCTGGATGTTTAGCGGCAGGGACAACGAATGAAAAAGTGTGTTTTCAAGATCCCAGGGCGCATCATGTTCAACCCAGGTAACAAAAGCGTTTTCCTGCAGCCACTGGTCAAGCCATTTTTCACCCTTGTTGGTGAGAGTCAATTTTTTTCCACTGCCAACCCTTCGAAGCGGAAACCCGCTTTTGCCGGCAAGCAGGATGCCGAGTGAACGGCGTAACGTCGACTTGTCAGCATTCCCTTTGTAGTGGTAACGAACCCTTTGTTGCAGGGTTTGATCGGACGCAGCTTTACCTTTTTTATCCGGCGAAATCCCGATATACAGTAACGTCAACCCGTTATGGGTAAGGCAGCCTTCAACCGGAACACCTGGTGGCACCTCTTTAAAAAACCAGGCATAAACCCCGTTTGCCTTGGTGACAGGGCAGGGGTTGGCAATAACTTCATCTCTGGAGTAAAGGTGTTCAGGATTCGAAAAAACGCTTTCCATGGTGTTGTGGTTGTTGGTAACTTCTTGATTGGACTTGAGTTTGTCAGTTTGGTGAAACGTCAGGTTCTTTTTTCCTGAAGTCGATCTTCAGCCATTGATCTTCATAAATGGCCTCAGCCACTCGCATACCCGCAAGAAAAAGAGGCAGTATAACCCCTTTCTGGTAATTGCCAATTCTCAGCGTCAGAGAGTCACCCAGTTGCAGGACATTCGTCTCCATCTTATTGTCGAATGCAAACGGCAGCCGTAGCCTCATGACGTAATGCCCATCGCTGATTTTTGTAATTTTCGAATGCTCTTCGTGATAAAAAATGTCAAGAGGATTTTTATCACCATAGACCACTTCACCCACTTCCTTCAGCATGTCAATTCCCAGAACTTCACGCCGGAAAAGTGGCACCTTTGTAATAGGGATAGGCGCAAAAGAACGTTCAATCTGATCAATATATTTATGCTGGATGCTTTTCCATTCATCCATGTACTTCCCGTCAATATCATCCATAAAAACCCGGTTGATCACGACCTGGTCAACGGTAATGCCATAAAGGTTAAGGTAGGTGAGCGCCCGCATCGACTCCTTTATAACCATCTTTTCCGGGTTCATAACAAGACGCACGGTTGTTCGAGTCCCGTCCGACAGGAGAGCAATAATACCCTCAACCGAAGTGAACAGGTGCTCAATCTGGTCATAAACCTCAGTTTCCGGCACAAGGTCATGAAGCTTCCCTATTTTTTTTGATAAAGGGCGAATTACAGGCTTGACCACAAATTTTTCAAGAGTCCGAATCATCTTCAGCATCCAGCCGAACGTTTCAGGCAACGAGAGCAGCCGAAGTGTTTCACCGGTCGGAGCGCAGTCAACTACAAGAAGGTCGTACTCTTTAGATTCGCTGTACCGCTTGATATAAGAAAGCGAGAAAAGCTCCTCCATGCCAGGCAACACGCCCATTTCCTCAACATAAATGCCCTTAATGCCTTGCACCTCCATCAAGTGAGCAAAGTGCGCCCTCACAACCTCCCAGTTCAACGTAAGATCACCATAAACGCTGACTTCCTGTCCAAAAAGGTTTTCAGCAATCTTCACTGGAGACGGGCCAAGCTCCAGGTCAAAAGAATCTCCAAGGCTATGCGCCGGATCAGTAGAAATCACAAGCGTTTTAAACCCCATGGATGCAGATTTTACAGCAGTTGCAGCTGCAATGGAGGTTTTACCCACCCCTCCTTTTCCGGTGAAGATAATGGTTCTCATCAAGCAAAACCGTAACGGCAGTTAGAGTTGAAAGACCTTAAAAAAACACACAACGCATTTTGTTCAAAGATAATTCACAGCTCAAGATTTGTCCACGCAGAATATTATTGCCGGGTAGTCCACCACGCATCCCCATAATTGTAAAAAAGCTCTTCACCCTTGCAGATTTTGCGAAGTGCATAGAGAATCATCTCTGGACCGAGTCCTGTATCCTCCCTGTAATAGGCAACGTTCGGTATTGATGAATGATTAAAAAGCATTCCATACCCCATAACCACAAGCCGGTCAGTTTCGGTGTTTCCATAAAAAACGTAGTTGACCAGCTCCCCTCCGATATCACGGTCACTAACCTCAAGTGCAGGACAACGTTCAATAATATCACCCTCCTTGATGTTTGCCGCAGCAAAAGCACCCCGACCGCTTACGCTCGAAGCTCTGATGGCAATTCTCCCTCTTGCAGTTGCAGATGTTTTCTTGGCAAGAAGCACACCTGACACGGTACCGATAAGTAAGCCCAAGAAGAGGACGCCCGAAAGTATAACGAAAAGGTTTTGTTCCATGAAGGTGTTCGGATTGACGATAAGGCTGTTTCAGCTATGTCGCTAAAAGGTAACATTTTCTCTGATTTTAGCGCTGAACGGAAATCAGGGATTGTTTATCGGTATAAAAAGGAATGATAAGCATGATTTATGAGTTTCATAATCTATTGGAATGAATGCTTTTAAACTACAAAAAGGTGCATTGATGCTTGACAACCCTTCTGGTAAAGGTAATCCGCAACCAGTACTTAGAATCAGCAACCTGTCAAAAATCTATATGATGGGCGAGGTCAGGGTCGATGCTCTCAAACATGTATCACTTGATTTTTATTCCGGAGAACTTGCTGTTCTATTGGGAGCCTCCGGAAGTGGAAAATCAACACTTATCAATATTATTGGTGGTCTCGATCTTCCATCTTCAGGCAACCTCTTTTTTCACGGACGTGAAATTACAGCGGCGACTGAAGCTGAATTGACTCTGTACCGCCGCCGCTCCATCGGTTTTGTATTCCAGTTTTACAACTTGATATCCAGTCTTTCAGCGCTCGAAAACGTACAGCTCGTTACCGAAATTGCCGAAAATCCAATGCCGGCAGAAGAAGCGCTCAACCTCGTAGGACTCTCACACCGGCTGAACCATTTTCCGGCCCAGCTGTCCGGAGGAGAACAGCAACGGGTTGCTATTGCCCGGGCAGTGGCCAAGCGCCCCGAACTGCTCCTGTGCGATGAGCCTACCGGTGCACTTGATTTTCAGACAGGAAAACTTGTACTCGATGTCATCGAAAAAGTCAATCGCGAACTGGGAACGACAACGCTCATTATTACCCATAATGCATCAATTGCCGGCATGGCAGACCGGGTAGTACGCCTTCGTAGTGGCGAAGTCTCAGAGGACAGGCGAAACCCAACGCGCCTTTCTCCATCCGAACTTGTCTGGTAGCACCTGCGATGAAGCCGCTTCAGAGAAAACTCCTGCGTGAACTCCTCCGCCTTAAAGGTCAAATGCTGGCCGTGGCCGCTGTTGTTGCCTGCGGTATTTCAGTGTTTGTTTCAATGAGCAACGTTCAGTATTCACTGGAGGCTTCTCGAGCTCGTTATTACAGCAGGTTCCGGTTTGCAGATGTTTTTATGCAGGTCAAGCGGGCACCGGAGTTTTACCTCGAATCGGTAAGCCGAATTCCCGGGGTTGCCTCAGTGAATTCCCGAATTGTGGCAGATGTTACCCTCGATGTACCGGGACTCGATGAGCCGGCAACGGGAAGACTGGTCTCAATTCCCGAATACAGAACGCCCGTACTCAACGATCTTTTTATCAAAAGCGGTCGTTACATTGAGCCGGGAAAACCCGAAGAAGTAGTGGTTAGCAAACCTTTTCTTGAGGCCAATAAACTTACTCCGGGCGACCGGATCAGCGCAGTAATCAACGGCCGCAAAAAAGATCTGCTTATTGTCGGTATGGGTCTATCACCGGAATACATTTATGAAGTCCAGCCGGGCGCTTTTTTCCCCGATAAGCGCAGGTTCGGAATCATCTGGATGAGCCGCAGAGCGCTCGAGTCAGCATTCGATATGAGCGGAGCCTTTAATGATCTCTCCTTGACGCTTGCTCACGGTGTCTCCGAAAAAGATGTCATCATGCAGCTCGACAATCTTTTCAGTCGTTACGGCTCTCTTGGCGCCTACGGACGCAGCGAGCAGCTGTCAGACCGCTTCATCGCCGACGAGATCAAACAGGTCGGAATTCAGATTACGTTTCTGCCGGCAGTATTTCTTGCTGTTGCGGTTTTTCTTCTGAACATAGTCCTTCGTCGACTTGTAGCAACACAACGCGACCAGATTGCCGTACTCAAAGCTGTAGGGTACTCCAACGAAGATGTCGGACTCCACTATCTTGGTTTTGCCATGATCCCTACTGCTGTAGGTTCAGTTGTAGGAACGTTGCTTGGTGCCTGGCTAGGCAAAGGTCTCATGAATATGTATGCCGATTTTTATAATTTTGCCGAACTGGTCTATACATTTCGCTTCGAAAATGTTGCCCTGTCGGTTCTCTTAAGTTTTGCAGCAGCCTTCTTTGGTGCCCTCGGCGCCGTCCGAAAGGCGGTGATTCTTCCCCCGGCCGAAGCAATGCGTCCCGATTCACCTGTTCTTTATAAGCCCGGCTTTCTTGACAGCGAAGCATTCCGGAAAAAAATGCCGGTATCCGTCAGGATCATTGTCCGAAACCTTGAACGCCGGCCATGGAAAGCCGCACTTTCGGTACTCATGATCTCTCTTGCGGTTGCCATTCTCATAGCAGGCCGCTATACCTACGATTCGCTCGATCGTATGGTTCAGGTCGAATTTACCGAGAAACATCGGGAGGATGTCACTCTTATCTTTAATGACCCCAAACCGCCCTCGGTATCCTATAATCTTGCATCGCTAAGCGGGGTGCTCGAACTCGAATATTACCGTGAAGAGCCAGTTGTGATGCGTTTCGGTCATCGCTTCCGTCGTCAGTCAATCAAAGGAATGCAGTCCGCCAGGGGACTCCAGCGTCTGGTAGATAAAAACGGACACCATTTTGACCTTCCTTCCGACGGAATCATGCTGACGTCAGCTTTAGCCACTATTCTTGGCGTCAAGCCCGGTGACAAGCTGCAGATTGAATTCCTTCAGGGTCGACAGCTTCATCGTGAACTTCTTGTAAGTGGCACCATTGACGAATTTCTAGGGCTTTCCGCATATATGAATCTTAATCAGCTGAACCATCTTGCAGGTGATGGGGGAGTAGTGAATGCAGCCTATCTCCGTATTGATAAATCAAAAGCAGGGGAGCTTTATACGACCTTCAAAAAAATGCCGGGAGTAGCAGGTATTATGATGCTTAAAGCCCTGCAAGAAAGCTTTGAAGATCTTATTTCCAAAAGCATGACCACTTCAACGCTCATTCTCACCTCATTTGCCTGTGTCCTTGCATTTGCCGTGGTATACAACGGAGCGCGAATTTCTCTTTCAGAACGCGCCCGTGAACTCTCCAGTCTCCGGGTTCTGGGAATGTCACAATCCGAAATTTCATTTATACTGCTTGGCGAACAGGCTTTGCTTACCCTGTGTGCCATACCTGTCGGTTTCATGATAGGCATAGCCCTTTGTGCTCTTCTTGCCAGAGCTCTCAGTTCAGAACTTTATCGCCTGCCACTTGTGTTCAGTGCCTTTAACTTTCTGTTTGCCATTGCAGTTATACTTATTGTATCAGCGGTATCAGGTCTCGTTATCAAAAAGCGTCTTGCGGGTCTCGATCTTGTCGAGGTTTTAAAAACCAGGGAATAAATAATGATACTTACCAAAACACAGCGCATCGCGGGCATATCCCTTACGGTAGTGGCTCTTATTCTGTTTTTCGCCTTAAAGCCCTCCGCGCTCCCCGTTGATACCGGCCATGTTACCCGTGGGCCACTGCAGACCACCCTTGAAGCCGAAGGTGTGACCCAGGTAAATGACCGGTTTGTCATTGCCACACCTGTAAACGGAAAACTCATGAGAATATCGCTTGAAGAAGGCGACAGCGTCCGAAAGGGCAGCATACTTGCAGCAGTCCTGCCTCCAGAACTCAACACGCGTGAATATCGTGATGCGTCGGCAAGGGTTGCCTCATCCAGAGCAGTTCTTGGTGAATCAATTGCCCGGCTCGAGAGAGCAGCACTTGGCTTCAGTCAGGCCGAGCGACATGCTGCCCGTTTCCGTAAACTGTTCAGCGAGGGAGCAATAGCAAAAGAAGCAATCGAGGTTGCCGAAAATGAAGCAGGAGTCCTTAAAAAAGAGTTCGAGGCATCCCGTTCAGCTGTCCAGGCAGCCCGTTTCAGCCTTGAGGCCATCCAGGCTCAGATTGACCGGACCATATCAGGCAAGCCGGTAAATGTCTTGTCACCTGTCGACGGCCGAGTGTTGCGGATTCACGAAAAGAGCGAACGGGTTATCCCGGCAGGCTCACCAATTATTGATATCGGTGACCCCTCAGCCATTGAAATAGTAATTGATGTGCTCTCGTCAGACGCCATCAGGGTTAAAGTTGGAAATAAAGTTGCCATCAAGGACTGGGGCGGCGACAGGGACCTGCAGGGAGTGGTGAAAACCATCGCCCCGGGAGCATTTACCAAAGTATCAGCCCTTGGCATCGAAGAAAAAAGAGTGAACATCGTGGCAGTCCTCAAGAAGTACGAGCCCCTGCTGGGCGATAACTTTCGAGTTCAGGCAAAGATTGTGCTCCGTGAAGAACCAAATGTACTGCAGGTACCCGTCAGCAGTCTTTTCAAAGGTCGAAACGACTGGCGCCTTTTTGTTATCGAGCATGACAAAGCAGTTGAGCGAAGCGTTAAAATCGGTATGCGAGGAACATATCAGGCAGAGGTGCTTTCAGGACTCAAAGAAGGAGATAAGGTAGTCGTTCACCCCACCAACGATCTCAAGGATGGAATCAGTGTGACATCACAACAATAACATGCAAACCACGTTTACTGATTCAGATTTTATTATTTTTAAGGGTACGTCAACTCACCTTATGGTAAACCCATAGGCAAAAAGTCTGAAAACTTCTGGTTAACAAAAAGGGAGCAGCTATCAATACTCAACAACACCCTCTGTCAATAATCATTATCGGAGGGGGAGCGGCAGGGATGTCCGCAGCCATAGCAGCTCAGCGGACAGCCGAACGTTCAGGTCTTGATTGTTCAATAACTCTTTTGGAACGAAATACCCATCCCGGCACAAAGATTAGAATATCAGGCGGCGGCAAGTGCAATGTCACCCATCAAGGCACCCCCGCAGAGCTTCTTCAACAAGGATTTCTCCGTATCAACGAACGGCGTTTTTTGCGCAATGCCCTGTTCGGCTTTTCAAGCAGCGATCTACTTGAACTCCTGCACTCTCGAGGTGTCGAAACAGAGGTAAGGCCGGACGGCAAGGTTTTTCCCCTCAGTGGCGATGCCTCGTCCGTAGCGATGGCATTTGAGGAGTTGCTGAAAGAATCGTCAGTTCAACTCGTCACCTCCTGCCGCGTTAAAAGTATAGAGCGAAAGGAAGGCAAGTTTCATACTGCCGCAGAAGGGGCAACATATACTTCTGACGTGGTCATACTTGCCACAGGCGGCGTATCCTACTCAAAAACAGGCACTACCGGTGACGGCCTTGCAATAGCCCGTAAAACAGGTCACAATGTCAAAGTGCCTTCAGTGGCATTAGCTCCTGTCTTTACCATCAAGGCACCTCCATTCACCCTCTCAGGTGTAGCTTTGCGCTCCGTAGCCCTCGTTGCATCCGCTGGAGACCACAGTGTCGAACGGCGCGGAGACCTGCTGTTCACCCATCGCGGTTTCAGCGGGCCCGCTGCATTATCGCTTTCGCGCGATATTGCCGAACTCATTCGTGAGAATGGCGGTGCACTTCTTTTTGCAGATCTTTTTCCCGAACACACTCCCGCCGAGCTCGAAAAACTGCTGCTCAATCACGCAACCAAGCACGGTGCACAAATGGTAAGGAAGTTCCTGCAAATCTGCCCTATAGCTCCAGTCAAGGGAGCATTCAACGATGCACCCCACGGCACAATACCAACAGCCCTTGTAACCTTTATTATTCGTCATGCGCTTATTGATATAGACGTAACCTGGAGCGGACTTCACAAGGAACAACGTCAGTCACTGCTCTCCGTACTGAAGCGGTTTCCCCTCGGCAGTGTCCGCGAAATCCCGCTCGATCAAGGCGAAGTGTCCGCCGGAGGTGTAGACCTTAGCGAAGTCAATCCAAAAACCATGCAATCCAGAGTTGTGCCAGGTCTTTTTTTATGCGGTGAAGTACTCGATTATGCCGGAGAAATAGGTGGTTATAATCTTCAGGCCGCATTCTCCACAGGATGGATGGCCGGTGTGAACGCAACGAAAGCTTCAATCTGTTGACCGAATACCAGGATAAACAAAATTTATGAGTGTCGTTTATCCTGTTTTATTTTATTATATTTTGAGCGAAAGCGGTTATTAATACAATGTAATTCCATCCACCTCTCCCCGAAGACGACGCTTTCATTTCCCGTCCTGCTCAAATCCAGCAGTATTTTCTTTTTCTAGACATTTACCAGGTTTAAAATAATTCAGCTTCGCTGTGGCTGTAGTTTTTATACGTTGTTTTTGTTTCCCAATACCGAAAAATCAACCAAAAAGAACATACCATGGCCACCCGGCAAATTTGACCAGCTGAACTTATGGTCAAATTTGCCCTTCCTGATACTGATATCATTGAAAAGCTCAAGAGCAATACATTCTAATTATTAAATCACCTTAGCGAGCTAACTGCTTAAACGGATACAGCCGTTAGGTGAACCACATCAGGCAAGTCCACAGGTATATAAGAGTAGGGTTTTATTGAGAAAAGGCTTGAAAAACTATGTAACTCAAGAAAAGCAGGGTCAAGATGAAAATTACGTCATTCGGATGGTTTT
>SZXZ01000044.1 GCA_005843835.1 Chlorobium sp. | reverse complement strand
TGCCCGTACCAAAACCATCCGCTTCATTACCAGATGGAAACGAAACTCCCGGTTTCAGGGCAAAGCAAAACCCTGAAGATTTCGATTCTAAAAATCTCCACTTACATTGAAACACCGCATCACCGAATTTATCAAAAGCCATAAGAGAACTCCCTTCCCATGGAATAGTATGCCAGTTATAAGGCAGTGAAAGCATCACATCAATAGTCTCAGCAACACCATAAGTCAGTGTTGCGGCAATCTGCTGCCCCGGATACTGTCCGGTAACTCCTCCAGTATAGTCACCCTCAATCTGAATATTTCCTCTTCCCATGGTTCCAGTATCATCAGTAATCAAAGGGGCAGCCGCAAAAACCGGTACAACACACAACAGAGCTATAATGACAAGAGTACATTTTTTAATCATAACACTGTTTAACTATACGGCATCATAAAAAACCATATCCACCACACTGCATCAACGGAGCCCGCAGTTCAATAGAGCATATCGCACTCATGTCATAAATAACAAGTTACGACTTCAAGTTTTCATACTCATCAGATCCATACAGATTAAGCTGCTTGCGGTAATAGGCAAAAGCCTCTTCCTGACGCACAACGCCAAGCAGCACATTGTTATTTTCATCAAGAACCGGCAGCATATCAAAATCAGTAATCTCAAACAGTTTAAGCGCCTCATCAAGTTTCGTTGAGTCATACAGCACAGGCACATTCTTCTTCACAATATCTTCAGCAATCAACCCGGCCAAAGATTCCGATTTAAGAAGCATTCTCATCTCATCAAGACCGATGATTCCCGAAAATTGACCATCAGTATCAGTCACAAGAAAACTTGATTCAGGAGTATTAAAAAAAGTATCAATCATATTCACCGCACTTTCTGAAATAGTAAACGTCACAAAATCCGTTTTGGTGACACGAGCTATACTGATATGCTCAGCTACCGAAAGCGCAATACCATACCCAACCCTTACACCCTCTTTCTCCAAAACATAAGTTTCCATAGAGTGGCGGTACGTAAGCCGTGCAATAAGCGAAGAAGTCACCGCCGCAAACATAATCGGCAGAACGATCTCATAGCTACCGGTCACTTCAAAAAGAATCAGGATAACCGTAAGGGGAGCCCGCATGATGCCTGCTGTCAAAGCACCCATACCAACAAGCGCGTATGCACCAGAAGTCGCCGTTATGGTAGGGAAAAGCGTATGAACAATCTTGCCGAACATACCACCCAGCATAGCACCCATTTTCATTGCAGGAGCAAACATGCCACCCGATCCACCAGAACCAACCGTCAGAGCCGCAACAACAGGTTTGAGAAAATAGATACCAATCATATTGTGCCAGCCTTCATTTCCACGAACAGCATGATTGATAGCCTCGTATGAAAATCCATAGAGCTCAGGAAGCCACATACAAATCAGCCCGCTCATCAAACCACCAAGAGCCGGCATTGCCCACACAGGGATCTTCCATCGTTTTTCGATCCTCTGAAACCACTCCTCGATTGAATAGTAAATCTTGATAAACATAACAGCAGAAAGGCCGGCAAGTACACCAAGAAAAAAATAGAACAGCAGTTCCGTATTCGAAACAAGCGAGTATTCCGGTACACTAAAAGTAGGCGAACTGCCCAGATAGCTTCTCGACATCACCGTTCCAATAACAGCCGCAACAACAATAGGACTAAAAGTTTTTACACTGAAATCTCCCAGAAGAACTTCAATGGCAAACATCACCCCGCCGATAGGTGCATTAAAAACCGCCGCCAGCCCCGCCGCGGCACCACAGCCAAGAAGAGTTCTGGTTTTATTAGGTGAAAAACGCAGCATCTGGGCAACCGTAGACCCAATTGCCGCACCAACCTGCACAATCGGCGCTTCACGCCCACCACCACCACCTGTACCGATACTCAACACCGAAGTTACACTCTTATGAAACCACAATTTTCGTTCAATGATCCCATCATTCTGAGCAACAGCCTTAATGACAGAAGCAAGACCATGTCCAGGGCGGGCTTTAACCACAAAAGCATTATACAGCCCGACAAGCAACCCCCCGAAAGCCGAAATAAACGGAACCATAAAAGTCCAGTATTCGGCAATATGTATAGTTTTAAAAACTGAACGAAGGTCAGTGAAACTCATAGAACTGACCGTCCTGATGGCATCATGAAACACAACAGCCACATATCCGGTCAAAAGCCCGACGATCACAGCAACAAAAAGAAAGGGGATGTCCTGATTCAGATTCAGTTGAACAAGGAGATAATCAAGAGTCAAGCTATACAACTGTCGAGCATTTCCCTTGAAATACCTGCTCCGCTTGAATATGGAGTAAAAAATAGCGAGTATTTTTCTGCCGAAACTTCCTTTTTTCTGCGGGGACAAGTTCATGCTTACATTATGATAAATAACAAGCTATAAGATCATTTGATATCCGTTACATCATAGATTACCTATAAAAACCTGAAGAAAATTCACTCCTCCCCTCCAGGCTCCTTCGTTCCAGGCAGAATACTTTTTCTTTCAATATTCTCTTGTCGTAATGATTTGGTAGAGTTTAAGAGCTTGCCAGCTGCCGGCACTGCCGCAAGAGCAGCGGCACCAGCACCCGCCACGGTTATTGCCGCAACAAGTCCCAAACCACCAATAAAAGCTGTCGTTAAAGCACCGAAAGCCAAGGGAGGTGCAAATAGGGTTGCCAGTTTCACCCCATTCTGAAGATCATTTTTTGTAGTAGGATCAAGGTTTACATATTCCTGACTCATGGTAACGAGAGGTTGCTTTGATAAAAGAATCGAATAATAAAAATACTTCCTCGATAAAAAGGGCGTAAAAATATCATCGGAACCTATTATTATACAAGAGTATAGCAATTTTAAAATCGTACTGCAACATGAAGTACAGCAAGCGCAGACAGGAAAGAAAGGGTAAAAAATAACGGCAGGTGGAGCTTATAGTAGGGGAGTCACCCCCACTCTTCTTCCTCAGCACCTCTTCAAGCCTTCCGGGGTCCATCAACCGGGGTTGTATGGATACTTGTGGTAACAGTTTGTTACGAAAGAAGTAAAATATATATACTTTACACAAGTAAGTTAATGAATTGAAAACGTATAGAGAAAATAAAGTTCCATACCGGCTAAAAAAGAGGTACAGCAGGAACAAGACAGTACTGTTTGTAGTTTATATGTAAGTTAAATATAA
>SZXZ01000098.1 GCA_005843835.1 Chlorobium sp. | reverse complement strand
ATAAGGTGGTTCGCGCGGTTCCTGATGCGGAAATATAGAAGGGTTATATCGGGTTAGTGGGGTTAGTGAAAATTTTCTTTTAAACATGCACAATTAAGAAAGAGATGGCCAAAAAGAAGATCAAAGATGAGGGTCAGGACAGGAGGTTGCAGATTGCCAGTGCTTTTGGTGAAATCGAGCAGTCCAAGATCTTTCTGGACAAGCGCACCGAAAGTGCGGCGGTAAAAATGGATATTGCCGATCTTCTTAAGGATATTATCCAGAAGCAGCTCAGAAAGGATTACGATCCTGAAGTGGAATCCAACATTTTCATTAACCCTGAAAGGGGCGATTTTGAGGTCTATATCCTGAAAAAAATTGTCGAGGAAGTTGATATAGAAAGCATTGAAATCAGCCTTGCCGAGGTACGGGCAATTGACGACTCTCTCGAAATTGGCGATTTTTACGAAGAAGGACCGATTAAGCTCGAAGATTATTTGAGCCGCAAATCCATTCAGATTATCAAACAGTCTGTTCAGAAAAAAGTCAGGGATCTTGAGCGTCTTGTCGTGTATGAAGAGTGTCTTGAGAAAGTTGGTGAAGTTGTTGCCGGTGAGGTTTACCAGATTCGGGCAAATGAGGTTATTTTTACCTACAACACTTCAAAGGATCATCGTGTTGAGCTGGTGTTGCCGAAAGCTGAGATGATGAAAAAAGATAACCCTCGCCGTACTCCGAGGATGAAGCTTTATGTCAAGCGTATCGAACGTGAAAAAGCGAAAATCAGGCTTGATGATGGCAGCATGGTTGAGAAAGAAAAAACCGATGGCGGCATGAAGGTTATTGTTTCGAGAGTTGATGACAGATTTCTGTACAAACTTTTTGAACATGAAGTACCGGAAATTCTCGATGGTCTTATTGTTATTAAAGCTATTGCAAGGGTGCCGGGTGAGCGGGCAAAAGTTGCAGTTGAGTCAACCAGTGCAAGAATTGATCCGGTTGGCGCAACCGTCGGATACCGTGGCAAGCGTATTCAGAGCATTGTCAAGGAGCTGAATAACGAAAATATTGACGTTATCTATTATGCTGATGAGCCTGAGATTTATATTTCAAGGGCAATGCAGCCGGCTAAAATTGATCCTCTTACTGTTCACGCTGATGTTAAAACCCGTAAAGCAAGGGTGATGCTGAAGCCTGACCAGATTAAATATGCGATCGGAAAAAACGGCAATAATATTCATCTTGCTGAGAAGCTTACAGGCTATGAAATCGACGTCTATCGCGATGTGATTGACAAGTCTATGGAAGATCCTACGGATATCGATATTATTGAGTTCCGTGAAGAGTTTGGTGATGATATGATTTACCAACTTTTGGACAGTGGTTTTGATACGGCTAAAAAGGTATTGAAAGCTGGAATTGACGAAATTGAGCAGGCGCTTCTTGGTCCTGCAAAACCGGAAGAACAGACGGTATTTGGTAAAACATACAAGACCAACGTGAAACCGAGGGAACGTAAAGTGACCGAGGAAGAAAAGCGTTATTGGAAAAAGATTGCCGAAAATATCTATAAAACTGTAAAGGAACAGTTTACCGAATCAGATTTGGAAGGCCTTTTTGATGAGGATGCTGAGCCGGAACAGGATGATGTGGCGGTGGATGAAACAGGAACACCGTCATAGACGGAACAGTGGATAGAGAGTAAAGAGTTTATAAATCCAGAGGAGGATGTAATGGCCCTTGAGGACATGGAAAAGAAATTTCGAATAAGTGATATAGCCAGAGAGCTGCAGTTGAGTCCGCAGGATGTATTGCTTTTTGTCAAAAAGGAAGGGGGCAAGGTGGCCTCTACATCCTCTATGGTGAGTGAAGAGATGCATGACATGATTATTGGTCATTTCAGCGTTGAAAAGAAAATGGTCGATGAGACCAACAAAATAAGAGCTGAGAAAGAGAAGCGCTTGACCAGGCTTGAGGAGCAGTCTCGAAAAACTTATGAAAAAGAGAAGCATCTCAGCGAAACCCTCAGCCCTCCGCCGGTTCCCGCAGCAGTTGTTGCTGAAAGCAAGCACATCGTTAAAAATCACTCTGCGGATCAGGTTCCAGAGTCTGAAATTTCTGTGGTTGAGGTTCCTGAAATTATAGAAGTTTCTCCTGTTCCTGAGCTTCCGGAGCCGGAACCGGAACCGCAAAGGGAAGAGCCTACTGTCAATGAGCATCTGGTCTCTTTTGATGCCCCTCAGATGATGGGTGGTCTTACCGTGCTCGGTACTCTTGATATGTATGCCGGAAGGAATAAGAAAAACCGCAAAAAGAATTTCAAGGAACAGGCGGATGCTTTAAAGGATGAGTTTGAGCCAAAGGCATCGGCAACGGATGAAGTTATTATAGAAGAGAAAGTGCCTGTTGCAAAGAAACCTGCCAAAGTTGCGGCTGATGTCAAGCCTGCTCCGGTTGTAGCTGGAGAGGGTGCAGGTATCAAAAAGAAAAAAGGCAAGAAAAAAAATAAGCCTCAGGTTGATGACAAGGTTATTTCAGCGAACATACAAAAGACAATCAGTGGTATAGACGACCGCAGCAGTACTGGTTCGCGTCAGAAGTTTCGCAAGATGCGTCGTAGCGAACGTGAGCGCGAGCACGAAGAGGACGAGGCCTTCCGCGAGTCTCAGCGGATGATTGTCAGGGTGACTGAGTATGCATCCCCCCATGAACTTGCTGAGCTTATGGGAATAACGGCTAAGGAGATTATCCAGAAGTGTTTTTCTCTCGGCAAGTTTGTTACAATCAATCAGAGACTTGATAAAGAATCGATTGAGCTGATAGCGTTGGAGTTCGGGTTTGAAGCGGAGTTTATTTCAGAGGTTGAGGCAACAGCGGTTGTTGTGGAGGAGGATGCGGAAGAAGATCTGCAGACACGTCCTCCTGTTGTCACCATCATGGGACACGTTGATCACGGAAAAACTTCACTGCT
Source organism: Chlorobium sp. (assembly GCA_005843835.1). Lineage (GTDB taxonomy): Bacteria > Bacteroidota > Chlorobiia > Chlorobiales > Chlorobiaceae > Chlorobium. The sequence goes on along the minus strand of SZXZ01000098.1, from coordinate 8,762 downwards.
CGATTATATTCGCAGCAGTAAAGTTGTTGCCGGTGAATCAGGCGGCATTACCCAGCATATCGGTGCATACGAAGTCTCGGATGAAAATGGCAGAAAAATAACGTTTCTTGATACGCCTGGCCATGAAGCTTTTACCGCCATGCGTGCAAGGGGTGCTCAGGTAACTGATATTGTTATTCTTGTTGTTGCTGCAGACGATAGTGTTATGCCTCAGACCATAGAGGCTATTAACCATGCCAAGGCTGCCGGAGTGCCGATTGTCGTTGCGCTTAATAAAATTGATAAAGTCGAAGCTAACCCTGAGAAGATCAAAACCCAGCTTTCTGAAGCCGGAGTGCTTGTCGAAGAATGGGGTGGAGAGTATCAGTGCCAGGAAATTTCGGCCAAAAAAGGTCTCGGGATTGCCGAACTAATGGAAAAGGTCTTGACCGAAGCCGAAATGCGCGAACTTAGAGGGAACTACTCTAAAGAAATCAACGCCAGCGGTATAATTGTAGAGTCAGAACTTGATAAAGGTAAGGGAGTTATTTCAACGGTGTTGGTGCAGCGTGGAATTCTTAAAGTCGGAGATCCTTTTGTTGCCGGCAATACTATGGGCAAGGTCCGAGCTCTTATGGATGAACGGGGCAAGAGAATTCTCTATGCCAACCCTTCTCAGCCGGTCAGAGTGCTTGGATTTGAGGATCTTCCTCAGTCGGGCGACGCGTTGACGGTTATGTCTTCAGACAGGGATGCCCGTGATCTGGCCCAGAAACGCCAGGTTATTCGCCGTGAGCATGATTTCCGCCGCAGTACGCGAGTAAAACTCGACAGTATTGCCCGCCAGATCAAGGAAGGGCTCATGAAAGAGTTGAGTGTCATTATAAAGGCGGATACTGATGGATCTATTCAGGCGCTGGCTGATGGACTTATGAAGATTCAGAACGAAGAGGTCAAGGTACAGATTATTCACCAGGGCGTTGGACAGATTACTGAAACTGACGTCTTGCTTGCAGCTGCTTCTGATGCCATTATTATTGGATTCAGGGTAAGGCCGAACGTCAACGCTAAAAAGCTTGCAGAAAAAGAGGATCTTGATGTCCGTTTCTACAGCGTCATCTACCATGTGCTTGAAGATGTTGAAAAAGCGCTTGAGGGGATGCTTTCTCCGGAACTTCATGAGGAAAGCCTCGGATCACTCGAGGTTCGTCAGGTCTTTAAGGTGCCGAAAATCGGTAATGTCGGGGGATGTTATGTGCTTGAAGGTAAAATTTTCCGCGACTCCAAGGTTCGCCTGCTTCGTGACGGCGTACAGATATACGAAGGACAGCTTGCAGCGCTGCGGCGTTTCAAGGATGATGTCAAGGAAGTTGATGCCGGCTATGAGTGCGGTATGAGCCTCAAGAACTATGATGATATTAAGGTTGGTGACGTTGTCGAGGCCTATAAGATTGTCGAGAAAAAAAGAAAACTGTAAATGGCCTGCTGATTTATGTCGATACGTACAGAAAGAGTTGCATCGCTCCTCCAGCAGGAGCTTGGAGCTATCCTTCTCAAGGAGCTTCCTCGCGGCGGTGCGATTGTTACCGTCGTCGATGTGAAAGTTACTGCTGATCTGAGCATTGCAAGGGTCTATGTTTCAATAATCGGATCAGCAGAAGAACAGCAAAAAACCATGGCATTTTTGTCGGATGAAACGAAAAGTATCAGAATGATACTTTCATCGAAAATCCGGCATCAATTCAGGCGAATTCCTGAACTTGAATTTCATGAAGATCACCTCTATGAGCGTGCAAACAGGATTGAGCAGCTTTTGAATGGAGTCAGAAAAGGTTCCGTTCAGAGTGATTAACAGAGTTTTGTAAACAGTTTGCATGGATGAACAGTATTACTGAAAGCATCATTCATGATGAGGGTGATTTTCTGCTGATAGATAAGCCTTTGGATTGGACATCGTTCGATGTTGTTGCAAAAGTCAGAAATACCTTCAAAAATTGCGGCCTTAAGCGAAAAGTGGGACATTGCGGGACACTTGATCCAAAGGCAACAGGCTTGCTTATTCTTGCTACCGGACGCAAAACCAAAGAAATATCCGGTCTTGAAGTCCTTGACAAGGTTTACGATGGCGTCATAAAGCTTGGCGTCATGACGGATAGCCATGATGTTGAGACCCCTGAATATGGTCATTGCACAACAGATCACCTGACTGAGTCACAGATCAGATCTCTTGCAGCAGGCTTTGTTGGAAAGCATCTGCAGCAGCCACCCATGTATTCGGCTGCCTGGCATGAGGGAAAACGTCTCTACGAACATGCTCGCAAGGGAAAGGTTATCAAAGAACGCAAAGCAAAAGAGATTGTCATTTACCGCTTTGAAGTTATCCGCATTGAGCTTCCGATGGTTTATTTTATTCTGCATGTCTCGAAGGGCGCCTATATCAGGGTTATAGCCCATGAGTTTGGTTCTCTCCTTGGTGTTGGTGGATATCTTGCCGCACTGAGACGTGTATCTATTGGTCCCTACAGTCTTTGTGACGCTAAAACCGTATCAGAGACTCTTGAAACAATTCGTCAGCAGGTATCAACTACCCCAACGGGTGAAGGGAGTTAAGTGAATATATGCGTATTGTGGAGTATGACAATGATCGTGTTTACAGCTACGGTTCCGGATTACCAGCTGATCTGTCTCGCGATGGATCTGTTGTGACGGTTGGCTCGTATGATGGAGTCCATAAAGGTCATCGGCAGATTATTGCCCGTATGGTATCCATTGCCACTGCCCGTCATCTTCGCAGTGTGCTTGTCACTTTTGAACCCCATCCGAGAAGAGTCCTTAAGGGAGCAGTTTCCGGTCCGCTTGGACTTCTGACCACTCTGGAAGAAAAAATAGATCTTCTTGCAAGAGAAAAAATAGACCTGCTTTTTATTATCCGGTTTACACCCGATTTTGCATCACGAACTTCAGACGATTTTATAAGGAATGTGCTTTTCAGGCAGCTTTGCGCTAAAAGCATCATCATCGGTTATGACCATGCGTTTGGCCGTGAACGGAGCGGCAGTGTCAGAACTCTTGAATCTTTGGGGACTGAGCTTGGATTTGATGTTAAGGTTGTTGATGAAGTACGTATTGGCAATGAACATTTTTCAAGCACAAGGATCAGGGCTCTCCTCGAAGCCGGAATGATTGAGGAGGCTAATGAATTTCTCGGATCTCCCTATATCATCAGCGGCACAGTTGTTGACGGCGACAAGCGTGGACGCGACTTGGGATTTCCGACCGTCAATATTAAGCTTTCAGACCAGGACAAGCTGTTGCCGCGTTCGGGAGTTTATTTCGCTCAGACGGAAATTAAAGGGACTCTATTTAAAGCAATGATGAATATAGGTGTGCGACCGACGGTTTCTTCGGAAGGTATTAAAACGGTGGAAGCCAATATTCTCGGCTATAGCGGAGATCTTTACGGATCGAACCTTGGGTTCAATTTGCTCAAGTTTATCAGGGAGGAGAGAAAATTTTCATCACTTGAAGAACTTAAAAATCAGCTGGAAAAAGATAAAAAAACGGTGGAGTTGTATTGTTAATAATATTATATTACAAATCAAGCGATTTAACATAACAAACGTAGAGATATGAGCCTGACAAAAGAATTTAAAGCAGAAGTAATCACGCAATTCGGAGCTTCTGAGAAGAATACAGGAAAATCTGAGGTTCAGGTTGCCTTATATACCCGCAGGATTACTGATCTTACCGGTCATCTTCAGCTTCATCCTAAGGACAAGCACTCCCGTCGTGGTCTTCTTATGCTTGTAGCCAAGCGCAAGAAAATGCTGAACTATCTTAAAAATGTCAATATAGATCGTTACCGCAAAGTGATTGGCGAACTTGATCTTCGCAAATAAACAAGGCGAACGGGCCGGTATCTTTGTAACAATCAGAAGAGAGCAAGGGACACTATGTTGGAAAGTATGACCGGGTATGGCAGTGCTGAGTCAGTTGAAAGTGGAGTAAAGACACTCGTTGAGCTGCGCTCAGTTAACAACCGGTTTGCAGAGATCAGCGTCAAACTTCCCCGTCAACTTCTATCTTTTGAGCTCGAAGTTCGTGAAATGATTCGGGCGCATTTTCAGAGAGGCAAGATATCTGCATTTATTCAGGTCCAGCTTGACGAAGAACAGCCCATCTCTATGGGCATCAACGTTGCAAAGGTAAAAGCATATAAAGGATTGCTTGATACTCTTAAAAAAGAGGCCGATCTTGACACTCCGATTCATCTTGAGCATTTGCTCCGTTTTCCGGAAATATTCGATAATGGCGCCACATCTATTGACAGTTCTGATAAGCTGTGGCCTATAGCCAAAAATCTTCTGCAGGAAGCAATCGATCGCCTCAAGGCAATGCGGCGCCGGGAAGGTGAAGAGCTTTCAATCGATTTTACTGCGCGAATTGCCGAGATCGAAAAGACTCTGGTACAGGTTACTTTCCTGGCAACCGACAATCTTGAGACCGTAAGGAAAAGACTTGCGTTAAAGGTTGAGGCTGTGGCTGGAAAGGATTTAACTTACAGTCGCGACCGTCTTGAAATGGAACTGGTTCTTGCCGCTGACAAACTCGATATAACCGAAGAGTTGACACGCTTTGCCAGCCATAACAAGTTTTTTATCGAAGAACTGAATAATGACGAAAGCGGCACTGGAAGAAAACTGAATTTTCTGCTTCAGGAGCAGTTGCGCGAAGCAAACACTATTGCATCGAAATCGCAGAACGCAGAAATTTCGCAGAAAATTGTCCAGATAAAAGAAGATCTTGAAAAAGTCAGGGAGCAACTGCAAAATATAGAGTAATTACAATGGTTGAAGAGCTGAAAAAACAGGGTAAACTGATTGTCTTTTCAGCTCCATCGGGTACCGGCAAATCTACCATTGCAAAGCTGGTACTTGATCGAATACCGGGTATCAGATTTTCTGTTTCTGCGACAACCAGGCAGAAAAGGCAAGGAGAAATAGATGGTGCCAACTATTATTTTTTGAGCAAAGAAGAATTTGAAGAAAAGGTTCGCGGGGGCGGGTTTATTGAGCATGAGTATTTTTTTGGAAACCATTACGGTACGTTGCTCGACAAAACACTTCAGGTCATTGATTCAGGCGTCAGTATATTGCTTGATCTTGATGTGAAAGGGGCCCTGAATCTCAAAAAGATTTTTCCTGATAATTCGTTATTGCTGTTTATAAAGCCCCCAAGTATGGAGGTTTTACAACAGAGACTTAAAGGTCGTGAGAGTGAAGATGAAGAAAGTCTGAAAGCACGTCTCGACAGGGCAAAGCTGGAGCTGGAGTTTGCTGACAGGTTTGATCAGGTTGTCGTGAATGACAATCTTGATACTGCAGTAGATGCTGTTACAGCTATAATCAATAAATTTCTTTCCAACGAGTAAAATAAAGTGCAATGTCAGTTAAACCTGTGGACTTGAACAAACTGAGAAGTGGGCACTCGAATTTGTATGAAACTGTGGTCGCGATCTCAAAAAAAGCAAAAAGATTGCACGACGATGAGCGTGCAGAACTTGAAGAAAGACTCCTTCCCTGGAAGGATATGACACGTAACCCGACCAGCGAATCTGAATCTGACAAGGTATTTCCAGAACAGATAGCAATCAGTCTTGAATTTGAGTGTCGGGAAAAATCGTCACATAAAGCAGTTACTGACTACTTCGAGCATAAATACGATTACACTATTGATAAGCCGACTGAAAAAAAGGTAGTTATTACTGAAGAAGATGATGAAACTGACGGGGATTAATCAGATTACCCTTCGAGTCAATGATTTGCGTCTGGCTGAAGAATTTTATGGTGGTATTCTCGGTTTAAAGCTTGATCACCGGGTTGGAGCAAACATTTCCTATTTACGCATTAACTCAGATATGCTGGTGCTTGTGAAGGCGGAAACACCAGGTTCGCCACAAGCCAGAGATATCAGAGTTGATCATTTCGGGTTCAGGCTTGCTTCAGACGCTGAAGTAGGTGCAGCAGTTGACTATCTTGATGATAGAGGTGTCCATATAGTAACCCGGCCGTCTCATCGTCGGGAAGGCAGAGCTTTTTTTGTCATGGATCCTGACGGCAATCTTGTAGAGTTCTATTCCATGCATGAAACCGGCATTCAGAGCGACAGCCCGGATATCGATATATCCTCTCCAAACACTAACGCCATTCCTACCCGGCAGAAAATGGTTGACAGAATTGAGGCCAAAAAGCCTCGTCGTACCAGAAAGTAGCAAAAACGATGCTGTTTTATCCTTGCGGTTCCAGTAGCAGTTGTTCAGCATCTTTCAACTGTTCCAGCGTATTGATGCCTATAATCTCATTCGGATTATCAGTTTTAAAAGCACAAACTCTTTTTCCACTCTGAAAACAGATACCGAAAACATCGGTTAAATAGTACTCTTTTTGAGCATTGTTGGTCGTGATTTGCCCAAGCGCTTCAAAAAGTACAGGTGCGTTGAAGACGTAAATACCTGAATTAATTTCTCTGACCGCCAGTTCATTTTCAGTGGCATCCTTTTGCTCTACAATTTTAAGAACGCTGTCACTGTTTTCTTGTCGAATTACCCTTCCGTATCCAGTAGGATCGCTGATGTCAGCTGTCAGCACGGTCGCTGCCGCATACCTTGACTGGTGAAATACAATAAGCTTTTTAAGGGTCTGGATGTTCACGAGGGGCGCATCACCGGAAAGAATGAGGACTTCTCCCTCAAAATCCCTCAATTGATCTTCTGCCTGCATTACGGCATGGCCGGTTCCCAACTGAGGTTCCTGTAGTGCTGTGCTTACACCGTATCGTTCAATAGCGGTTTTTACCTTTTCTGCCTGGTGCCCGATAATCATAACAACCTTATCAGGGTCAAGCGCTAATGATGTATCTAGAACATATTCAATAAGCGGACGTCCATTTGCATGATGCAGTACCTTGGGAAGGTCCGAATTCATCCTTGTACCTTTCCCGGCAGCCATAATGATTATTGCAAGTGCCATTGATTAGTTTTCGATTGCGTAATGCTTATCTGTCCGACTATAACTGTTCACCTTGTTCGCCAACTTTGTGCCGACTTTTCGGGTTGTTCATTTTGTCAACAATAAGAACCATCGGTTTATGGTTACGTGCCTCTTCCGGGTCCATTGTTGCGAATGTCATAATAATAATTTCATCACCGACGAGTGCACATCGGGCAGCTGCTCCATTGAGCTGAATTTCTCTTGAGCCATGAGCACCTTTAATAATGTAGGTCTCAAAGCGCTCTCCATTGTTGTTATTGACAACAAGAACCTTTTCGTTCGGAATCATATCGACCATTTCAAGAAGCTCATTGTCGATAGTGATGCTTCCCTCATACTCGAGATCTCCGCTGGTAACTATAGCGTTATGGATTTTTGATTTTAATACATGTAATTTCATGAACGGACAACCTTCAATATTATTTTATAAATGCTTTTCCGCTTCCACGGAAAATCCGGTACTTTTTCAAAGCCTGGTCACTTTCAAAACCCTGGCCAGTTATGGTTTCATCCGGCTTGATTATGGTAACATATTTATCTGAACGAATCATTTTATCTTTGCTGGTCCGCTTGATATACTCGGTTTTTATGACTGTTGTACCACCGGAGGTGATAACAACATTTCCTTGAGCCTCGATATCCTGATTGTCGTGAATAACAGCCTTTTCGGCGGTTATTGTCGTTGTAGCACTGCCAGTGATGTCAAAGAAAAAAACCTTGATTCCTTTGTCAAGATGGTGTTCATTTCCGTTACCGGTTCTGTACTCCGCAGCATGTCCGGCTTCAATAACTCCTCGTTTTACACCCGACTCAGTAAGGTCAAGTCGTACTGTCCAGCTTTCCTGAACGGGATGATTGATGCCTATAAAACCGGTTTCGGGAGAACGGCGTTCCTTTTGGGGTTCGCCGCATCCCGATGCCAGGAGTATAATCACATTCAGAAAAAGAACAACAACTCTTTTCAAATCAGGAAATAATTACTTGATGTTCAGTTGGTTCATCACCTTGAAGGTGAGATCGTATTCAGGTGTTACATAGACGGAAGCGCTTTTCTCAATTACAAGAGTGATGCCATCTTTTTTTGCAATTGATTCGATTGCTGCCAATACTTTCTGGCGAATCGGGATCAGAAGTTCCTGCTGTTTCTTTTCAATAATGCCGCCACGTCCGAATTTTTCCTGCTGGTATTTTTCAAGTGCCTGTCCTTTAAGGTTCAGATCCTTTTCTTTTGCATCTCTTGCTGCTTTTGATAAAGAAGCTGCCTGCTGGCGGTAGGCGGCAACAGATTTTTGATAGTCCTGATTCATGCGGTCAAGCTCTTTCTGAAGTGGTGCAGCTGTTGACTGTAAAGTGGTTTCAGCCTGTTTTGTTTCAGGCAGCTGCTGCAGGATTTTTCCTGAATCAACAACGCCGACTTTTCCACTTTCCTGTGCGGCAAATGCTTGAGGCATAACCAGCACCAGGCTTAGGACAACCGCCATAATAATCCGGCGAGATATGGGCATAAATCTTTTTAAATGATTCATCAATTTCATGGTTAAGGTTATCATATTAATAAGTCGATACCGTATAATTTCAAAGTGGTCACAATTATACATTCAAAGGTAAGAATTCCCTGCTAAAAAACTATAAAAAGCTGAAAAGCCAAAATTAACGAAGAAGAGGAGATGGAAAAAATATCACGACGGCAACCTGATTGTATCTCAAATCTTTTGTGGACAATGGTTTAAAATC
>SZXZ01000008.1 GCA_005843835.1 Chlorobium sp. | reverse complement strand
CTTGCGTCCTACAACCCTTTTGGCATGCTGAACCGGTATACGTCTGGTACCTACCGTCAAGACCACAACAAAAGCAACAATGGCCGCCATCATGGCAAGAATTATAATTTCAATAATCCAGTTCTTGCTGCCAAGCGAAACCGAACGAAATTCTGCAACGAGAGCTTGAGGAAACCTTGCAAGAATACCGATCATTATAATAAGAGAAATGCCGTTCCCTATACCTCGATCTGTAATCTTCTCACCTAACCACATGACAAATACTGTTGCGGCTGTCAGAAGGATAACTACAGTCATAGAAAAAAATATGCCTGGGTCAGGGACAACGATTTTGCCAAATGAGGTAGGACTTGAGAGACTGACACTAACGCCCCATGCCTGCAAGGCGGCGATTACCACCGTCCCGTAACGGGTCATCTGGCTGATTTTCTGTCGGCCGTCTTCACCTTCTTTCTGCAGTTTCTGGAAATATGGAGTTACTGCTCCAAGCAACTGGATAATGATGGATGCAGAAATGTAGGGCATAATGCCAAGAGAAAAAATCGAAGCTCTGGCAAAAGCTCCACCGACAAAGAGATCGAAAAGTCCGAAAAGATCGTTGGAGTGAGTTGTTGACGCACCTGCAACTGCAGATGCATCAACACCCGGGATAGTAATGTGAGAACCAAGTCTGTAGACAAATAACAGAAGAAGCGTATAAAGTATCCGCTGGCGGAGTTCAGGGATTTTATTAATGTTCCTTATACTTTCATTAAGCTTCATAGTGTCCTTTTAAACGGGTTCAGGGCTTAGGTGATTTTTTTACTCTCTTGACCAAAGCTGCTTTTGGTTTCAATAGCGCTTCTTCAAAAGGTAGATCCCTGACTTTTGATGCTTCTTCAAGTGTACGGTAAGCTTTAATTACAGTACCGCCGGCAGCTATGATTTTTTCTTCAGCGCTTTTGCTGAACGCATGAGCTGTTATGGTAATCGCACTGGAAAGCTCACCATTACCAAGAATTTTAAAATAGTCTGCATTACTGGCATGAAGAAATGACTTGAGATCAAGAATTGAAATCTCGTTTTCTACCAGGCCATCCTGTATCCATTTGTCAATCTGAGTAAGGTTAACAGTATTTACCGGTTTGCTGTCAAGAGGGGTAAACCCGAATTTAGGCAATCTCCGGTAAACCGGAATCTGTCCACCTTCGTTTATTGGCCTCTTGTAACCGCTTCTAGCCTGCTGGCCTTTATTACCTTTGCCTGCTGTTGTTCCGTTTCCAGAACCTTGTCCGCGGCCAACCCGCTTTTTGTTTTTTACTGCGCCTTTTGCTGGACGAAGTGTACTTAAATCCATGGTTTCAATTCCCGACTTTCTATTAGTAAAAATCTTAGACTACTTCAACCTTAACCAGGTGCTGTACAACTCTTATCTGTCCTCTGGTACAGGGATTATCCTGTCTGTCAACATGGTAGTTTGGTCTGCCGAGTCCAAGTGCTTTGATGGTGGCTTTTTGCTTTTTTGTTCCACCAATGATGCTTCGCACCTGTGTAATTTTTATTGTTTTCTCACTCATGATCGCCTTATCTAATTTTAGCTTTCAAAAACCTCTGTCAGGCTCTTTGACCTTCTTTCACCGACATCATAGGCATCAGATATACTTTGCAAACCCTTGATAGCGGCTTTAACAACATTATGCGGATTTGATGATCCTAAAGACTTTGTCAATATGTCATGAATTCCTGCCATTTCCAGCACGGCTCTGACTGCACCACCTGCAATGAGACCGGTACCTGGAGTTGCAGGCTTCATCATAACCTTGGCAGCACCGTATCTGGCAACAATCTGGTGAGGTATTGTTCCTTTAACAATATGGATTTTGATAACATTTTTCTTACCGTCCTCTATACCCTTGGCTATAGCATCCTGCACTTCGTTTGCTTTGCCTAACCCATAACCAACATGTCCTTCTTTATCGCCTACAACAACAATTGCGTTAAATCCGAATCGTTTACCGCCTTTAACAACTTTTGCTGTTCTGTTGATATGAACAAGCTTCTCTTTCAGATTCAACTCTCCGGGCCTGATTATCTTAGCAGATGTTTTCGCCATTTACTTTCTCTTTGAAATATTTTTTAAAAGATCAGTCCTGCTTCTCTCGCACCATCAGCTAAAGCCTTGACTCTACCATGATAGCGAAATCCATTCCTGTCAAATACTACATTTGTTATTCCTTCGGCCAGAGCTTTTTCGCCGACCTGCTTGCCTATTAGACGACACGCTTCTGACTTTGTACCCTGAATAGCCTTATTATCTTTGGACATCGTCGATGCAGCTAGAATGGTTTTACCATTCACATCGTCAATCAGCTGTGCATAAATCTGAGAAAGGCTTCTATATACACAAAGCCTTGGCTTCGTTTGTGTTCCCTGGACACTATCTCTACTTCTGCCCTTGATTTTCAGCCTCCGGGAGGCTTTATCGATTTGACTCATTATCTTGAACCGTTGTATAATGTTATTAACTCAATCATTGAGTACCGCACTCATTCCCTTCTTATTTACCTGCAGCCTTTCCTTCCTTACGACGGATGATTTCACCCGAATATTTGATTCCCTTTCCTCGGTAAGGTTCAGGCTTCCTGAATGAACGAATTTTTGCTGCGACCTGACCGACCAAAGCTTTATCGATACCACTTACCAGTACGGTGACCTGATCAGGCACTTCTATTTTAATCTCATCGGGAGCTTTGAAATAAATCATATGCGAGTAACCGAGAGTAAGTGCAAGCAAGTCGTTTTTCAGTTCAGCACGATACCCAACACCGGCGATCTCAAGCTTGGTTGTAAAACCCTTGGTAACACCCTCGATCATATTGCTTATCAGCATACGATACAGACCGTGCTGTGCTTTAGCTTTCTTGCTGTCATCAATTCTTTTTACTGTAACGACATCGCCTTCCTGCGTAACCGTAACTTGGTCCGTGAGCCTCTGCTCAAGAGCGCCTTTAGGACCTGTTACCCTGACGTTCAAGTCTTTGATCTCTATCTTAGCCTGATTACTCAGGGATATGGGCATTTTTCCTATTCTTGACATGGTATTCTAATGCTCTCTTGCTTATGGATTAATATATACGGAACAGGATTTCACCGCCAACGCCCTGTGCCCTTGCCTCTTTGTCAGTTATAACTCCTTTTGAAGACGAAAGGATGTACAACCCGAGACCACCAAGATATTTCTTTATATCCTTTCCGTCATAAACACGCCGTCCAGGCTTGCTGACCCTTGTGATCTCCTTAATAGCAGGGTCACCATGAGCTGTATATTTCAGATCAATCCGTAGAAAAGGAAATTTTTC
>SZXZ01000054.1 GCA_005843835.1 Chlorobium sp. | reverse complement strand
TGCAAGCTGGCCGATAAGCTGCATTTTTTGGGAATGTTGAAGCTGAATCTGTAAATTTTCTCTCTCCTCCTCAGCCAATTTGCGCCTCGTGATATCTTGTAAAATACCTGACATATGATGCGCACGCCCCTCTTTATCAAATTGATAGCCACCGACAGCCCAAATCCATCGAACTTCACCATCATGGCGACGAATTCTGCATTCTATGTTCCAGTCAGCAAGGTTTGTTACTGCTTCACAAAAAAGGTTGTCAACCATAACTCTCTCTTCAGGAATAATATGATCCAGAAAATTTTCATAGGTCCAGTGAGGTTGAAGTGTTTTATATCCGAAAATCCTGTCATGCGTTAGCGTACGATGAACTTTGTTACTGCGTAAATCAAGTTCCCAAAAGCCAATCTGTCTAATATCCAGAGCAGCGTTTAATCCAGCCCGACTTTCCTTAAGTTTTTCTTTCTCAATCTCTAACTGCTTACGCTCGGTAATATCAATACCGATAGCAAAAACACAGGGGTTGCCATCAATCATGATCCGTCTACCATGTAACATATGCCATTCAAAACAGGAGCCACCATCAGGAATAAATCTCGCCTCAACTGATTCTTCAGACCCCAAATTCAGAATATTTAAAAATTTCTCCCTTACAACATCTCGATCTTCAGGATGGATCGCCTGTAAAGAATCAAACCCCATCCTTTCGTCATCAGGCATGCCAAAAACAATATCACGGACAGATTGTTTCCACTCAATCAACCTGCCATTGTCATCCCTGAACGTGATGGTATTGGAACGCGTTTCACGAAGAGCATTTGAGGGGGGAATTACGTAATCCGTAAGGGGAAAGGCCCGTTCGGTATTCCCGCTTTTATCTTCTTTAAAAGGGAGATGATTGTCTGTGTGCATCAACATTCCTGCTTATTTTCTCAGCCTGTAAGCTATTTTTTGATTTGAGTGAAGCGTCTCAATTTATTGGGCATATCAAATCATATATCGTACTGCACATATTACTTAGAAATGGCAATTACTTAATAATATAGTACTTATTACGTACTATTGGTATGGGGTTGTCTCAAAATAATTTATGCTTATGAGACAATGACTTCAGTTTTGATGAGCAGTTATTCCTGTTAGTTACACCAACCGGCGGCATAATAATTGTTAAGGTGCTAACAAAAACGGAGACTACTTCTAATATGTCACATCTAAACTTCTTGTCTCGCATTCAGGTCGTATACCAGTGTCACAGATTTGGTAATCCAACAGCGTCTAAAATGTGGCGAAGCCCATTGATATGATCTTCTTTTTGCTTATGATGCAGAGGTTTTTCATTTTTTGTCATGAATTATTTTTTTGTTACAAGATCATGTTTGATGAAATAGAGTTTGACAAGATCAAACGTCTTCCAAAGTACGTCTTTGCTGCAGTCAATGAGCTTAAAATGGCTGAACGGCGGGCAGGGGAAGATGTTATTGATTTTTCAATGGGCAACCCGGATGGCCCGACACCACAGCATATTGTCGACAAACTGATAGAGAGTATCAATAAGCCCCGAACCCATGGATACTCCGTTTCAAAAGGTATCTACAAGCTTCGTGGTGCGGTTGGCACCTGGTACAAGCGCAAGTACAACGTTGATCTGGATTTGGACCGCGAAGTTGTTGCAACTATGGGCTCAAAAGAAGGGTATGTCCATCTTGTCCAGGCAATAACCAACCCCGGCGATCTCGCCATGGTTCCCGATCCCTGTTATCCTATTCATTCCCAGGCCTTTATTCTTGCCGGTGGCAACGTCCACAAGATGAAACTGGAAATGAACGACGATTTTACCCTTGATGAAGCCGGATTTTTCCGAAATATTGAAAAAGCTTTACGCGAATCCTCACCAAAGCCAAAATATCTGGTGGTGAATTTTCCGAACAACCCCACTACTGCAACCGTTGACCTATCTTTTTATCAAAAGCTCGTTGATATAGCCCGCCAGGAGCGCTTTTACATCATCAGCGATATTGCTTATGCCGAAATAACCTTTGATGGTTACGTCACCCCTTCAATCCTGCAGGTTCCCGGAGCAAAAGACGTAGCAGTCGAAAGCTACACCCTGTCAAAAACCTATAACATGGCCGGCTGGCGAGTTGGCTTTATGGTTGGTAATGCAAAACTTATCGGAGCCCTCGAAAAAATTAAAAGTTGGCTTGATTACGGAACGTTTACCCCTATTCAGGTTGCATCAACCATTGCCTTAACCGAAGATCAAAGCTGTGTACACGAAATTTGCGAAGTATATCGCAAGCGACGTGACGTGATGGTAAAAAGTTTTTCAAACGCAGGATGGGAACTGACACCTCCTCGTGCAAGCATGTTTGTCTGGGCAAAAATTCCCGAACCATTTCGTAAAATGGGTAGCCTTGAGTTCAGTAAAAAGCTTCTCACTGAAGGCAAGGTTGCCGTTAGTCCTGGAATCGGTTTCGGAGCTTACGGCGACGACTATGTTCGTGTCGCCATGATTGAAAATGAAGAGCGAATCCGTCAAGCTGCACGCAACATCAAAAAGTTCCTGCGCGACCACGAAACCTGACAAATCCCTTACGTCTGTTTTCAGGAATTGTCTTCAATTTCAAAAACCTCCTGAATAGCCTGCTGGATCGAATCAATAACCATACCCGACGAGACCAGGCTGGCAACATCGCTCGCCAGGTCTCCGGCACGTCCGTGAAACCAAGCTGCCGCCGCCGCCGCATTACATATATTCGCACCTTTCGACGCAAGTGCAACTATCATTCCAGAGAGAACATCTCCTGAACCTGCAGATGCAAGAGCTTCAGTACCGCTTGTATTTAAAAGGACCGGCCCGTCAACCCCCGCAATAACCGTTGGACTGCCTTTCAAAAGAACAGTTACATCATGATTGCGGGCATAACTTCTGGCAGCTTCAAGGGGGTCAGAACCAATTTCTTCCGTTGACACTCCACAAAGGCGGCTGAACTCTCCGTAATGCGGAGTAATAACCGTTTCCCTACTTCGCTCAAATACTCCCTTGCTGCCAGTAATTGAAAGGGCGTAAAGAGCATCAGCATCAAGCACAAGCTTCTTGTTCATAATCTCAGGAGAGGCAAGAAGCTCCTTAATCAAATGTAGAGCATCAGAATCGCGGCCGATGCCGCACCCGATCAAAATAGCGTCTGCCCAGCATGCTTTTTCCTTAAGAACTTCAATATCTCTTCCGATAACAATAACCTCAGGCAAAGCAGCATGTATAGGGCCCGCCAGGGTCATTGGTACTGAAACACATACATACCCCGCACCCGTTTTCAGTGCAGCTTTAGCCGAAAGAATGGCGGCGCCAATCATCGACGACTGCTCAGTTTGCGACCCCGCTATGACCAATACTTTGCCATTAGTATGTTTTGCACTTGCTGGTTCCCTTAAACTGAAATGTTCCGCAGCAAACTCACCATTAATTAAAAGGCAGGAAGGTGGCTCCACAAGAAAACGGGGAATAGATATCTCAGCAACCTCAGTTTCACCGCAGCACACAGGTCCCTCATTAAGGAAAAATCCTGTTTTCAAAAAAGCCATGGTAACCGTTACATCCGCCTCAATCGAAGGTGTAGCAGCAAATCCTGTTGTTGCATCAAGTCCAGAAGGTACATCTACACTGAGAGTGATGGCACCCGACCGATCACGGATGCTGTTAACGAGTTCGATCCCGTCCGAAATAGGGGAAGCAAGCACCATCTTCTCTTCATCCAGCCGAAGTCCAGTGCCGGTAATGGCATCAATAAGTATATCGTAGGTTGTTTCAGCAACATAGGGCAGCGCTTCATCAACACTTGTAAAAATCCGCAGGTTAACCGAGTATTTTTTATACTCTTTAAGTATTGCCAGTCCTTCCTGGTTCAACCCATTAAGCAGCGCTTCAGGATACAGGAGAACGAGGTCAACTGCAGCATCAAGATTAAGCAGATGACGCGCAATCACAAACCCGTCACCCCCATTGTTCCCTTTGCCCGATACCACCAAAAAAGAGCAGCCTTCAAGAGAATCCCTATGCAGAGTCTGTCTGATAACGCGGACACATTCATGCCCAGCAAGTTCCATGAGGCGGGTTTCACCGATACCGAGCATTTCAATTGCAGCCTTATCTGCACGTTGCATCTCCAGAGTTGTAACAACAGGAACCATATGCTCTCCCCCTTTGATTTCTGAAGATGAATGTTTAAAGTTCGTCGAGGTGCAGTGAATGCTCAAGTGAGTGATAATATGCCCCCGAGAGCTCAGTAATAGGAAAGTGAAGAATTTCCTCACCGTTCACGGCGATAACAGCATCCCTTTCAACAACTTTTCCTA
The DNA here is from genome assembly GCA_005843835.1 of Chlorobium sp. Classification (GTDB taxonomy): domain Bacteria; phylum Bacteroidota; class Chlorobiia; order Chlorobiales; family Chlorobiaceae; genus Chlorobium. Next base: position 12,052 of record SZXZ01000054.1, on the reverse strand, counting down.
TAACCCTGACCGGTACACTAAGTCTGTTCGCCTCATCAATCACCTCTCTTGCTTTATCCGGTGCAATAGAAAGAATTACCCGACCCTGAGCCTCCGAAAAAAGCTGTTGCTGAATATGGTATGAGCCGCTGTCAGCATCTTCAAGATCAACGCTAAACCCTAGTGGACGAGCAGAATTCATAATCGCCTTTTCAGCCAGTGCAACAAAAAGCCCTCCATCTGAAATATCGTGAGCAGAGTGCACGAGTTGTTTTTCAGCCAGGGTAACAAGAAGATCCTGAAGGTTCTTCTCATGTTCAAGGTCAATTAACGGAGCATCTTGACCTGGAGTATCGTACTTCATTACAAGGTATTCAGACCCCTCAAGGGTCAGCTCAGGATTTCCGAGAAGAATAATCGCATCACCCGATTGAATAAACGTTGAACCAACAAGGTTGTCAATATTTTCAAGCAGCCCGATCATTCCTATGGTAGGCGTAGGGTAAATAGCCGACCGTACTCCACCAATAAAAGTCTCATTATAAAAACTGACATTACCACCGGTTACCGGGGTATTGAATGCCCGACAGGCGTCTCCCATACCTCGAACCGATTCCTTGAACTGATAATAAACTTCCGGTTTATAGGGATTGCCAAAATTCAGGCAATTGGTTATTGCAAGAGGCCGGGCACCCGAACAGGCAATATTTCTGGCACATTCAGCAACAGCTATTTTTCCGCCTGCCAAAGGATTAAGATAGACGTACCGGGCATTACAGTCAGTTTTCATCGCAAGCCCCTTCCGTGATCCTTTAATGCGAATAACCGCAGCATCCGTATGACCTACCGGAGTTACCGTATTGGTCTGCACCATGGAATCATACTGCCGGTATACCCATTGCTTGCTTGCGATATTGGGGCGTGAAAGCAGTTCAAGGCTTATTGCCCTGAATTCAAGGTTCTTGTCTTCAACAAGTTTGGCAACCGGAGTTTGCGGCTTTTTTTCAATGGCTTCCCGAATATAGACAGGAGCTCCGCCTCCAAGTACCAGTGTTTCAGCAGGAATTTCAGCAACAACAGCAGCGTGATGAAAAACCCTGACCTGGTTGTCGTTGGTCACACGTCCAATAACAACAGCCAGTACATCCCATTTTCTGTATACCTCAATTATATTATCTTCAAATCCTTTTTTAGCCACAAGGAGCATCCGCTCCTGTGATTCAGAAAGCATAATCTCATAAGCACTCATTCCTGCTTCGCGAATAGGCACAAGATCAAGGTCGATCTCAATCCCCCCCGTTCCTGTTTTTTCAATACCCCTTGCGCTCATTTCTGATGTGGAGCTTGTTATACCGGCGGCGCCCATATCCTGTAACCCGACGACATAGCCTGTGGCAATCGCCTCGAGGGTAGCCTCAAGAAGCAGCTTTTCAGCAAAAGGATCGCCAACTTGAACACTCGGACGTTTATCCTCAGAAGCTTCACTAAGATCCTCAGAAGCAAAAGTTGCTCCATGGATGCCATCCCTTCCAGTCGAAGAGCCTGCAATCAACACTGGGTTACCCTCGCCAAAAGCTGTTGCACTGATGGTTTTGTGATGTTCAACAATACCGACCGACATGGCGTTAACCAGAGGATTGCCTGTATATCCCTCCTCAAAATATATTTCTCCTCCAACAGTGGGTACGCCAAACGAATTACCGTAATCTCCTATGCCACGAACAACACCATCAACCAGATATCTTACATGGAGATCTTTCGGCGATCCAAACCGTAAGGAGTTAAGAGATGCAACCGGTCTGGCACCCATTGTAAAAATATCACGATGAATCCCACCAACGCCAGTAGCTGCACCCTGATAAGGTTCAACAGCTGAAGGGTGGTTGTGCGATTCAATCTTAAACGCCACGGCAAGGTTATCACCAATATCAACCAGACCCGCATTTTCCTCACCGGCACTGGTCAAAAGGGCTTCTCCGTCCCGCGGAAGAGTTTTAAGCACCGCGATGGAATTTTTATAGCTGCAATGTTCCGACCACATAACAGAAAAGATTCCAAGCTCTGTAAAAGAAGGAGTCCTTCCCAGAATGGCACAGATCTTTCCGTATTCTTCCGCATTCAAACCATGTTCTAATGCCAATGCAAGTGTAACTTCGACTTCAATATGTTTCATTATGTACCCAGGCTTCACGTTTTCAAGTAATCACGCCTGCTGGCCGTGACAGTTTTTATATTTTTTTCCACTGCCACATGGGCATAAGTCATTACGACCAGGCTTTCTATCAGCAACAACAGGTTGCTGATGGCTCGGTGTATCTTCCTCATTATTATCATTGCCCATCCCCTCCACGCCAAACGACGCGGTATAGACACTTTCAGCAGCCTTATGCTGTGCAACAAGCTTTTCCTGTCTGACTGACGCTTTTCGCTGCCGTTCTTCCATCTCCCTTGCCTCATCGGGATTAACAGGAAAAAGCTTGAACGCCAACGAAAGGGTTTCGAGCTCTATATCGCGCAAAAGGTCAATAAAAAGACGGTAAGCCTCCTGTTTATACTCAAGCAAGGGATCTTTCTGGCCGTAAGCACGCAAATTAATACCTTCACGCAATGAATCAATTTCCCTGAGATGCTCCCTCCAGCGAAGGTCAATGACGCTCAAAACAGCATATTTTTCAATCTGCTGCATGATCTCTTCGGGTAAAGCAGCCTCTTTTCTACGATAAAAAGCAAGAGCAGTTTCATAAAGCTTTTCAGCAGTTGTTGTTACACCATCCTGCTCAAAAGTGTCACGCTCAGGTTTAAACTCAATTGAAAGCTCACGCAGTACCTGTTCCTCAATACCATCAACATCCATCTCCTTATGGTATTTTTTAATTACCACTTCACTGTAATCCTTCAGCAAGTCCAGAATGTCACTGGTCAGTCTTTCTTTGATCAATCCATTTCTGCGGCGCGAATAAATAACCTCACGCTGCTGGTTCAATACATCGTCATATTCAAGGAGACGTTTACGAATAGCAAAGTTCTGATCCTCAACTTTTTTCTGCGCCCGTTCAATTGATTTGGTAATCATAGAGTGTTCAATAACATCACCCTCCTCATGACCAAGACGATCCATAATCGAAATCACGCGGTCAGAACCAAACAGACGCATCAGCTCATCTTCAAGTGAAACAAAAAAGACCGATTCCCCCGGATCACCCTGACGTCCGGCACGTCCACGAAGCTGCCGGTCAATACGCCTCGACTCATGGCGCTCAGAACCAAGAATAAAGAGTCCGCCAAGTTCCCGAACACCTACGCCAAGCTTAATATCAGTTCCACGACCCGCCATGTTTGTGGCAATGGTCACAGCATTTTTCTGTCCCGCTTCAGCAACAATTTCAGCTTCACGATCATTCTGCTTCGCGTTAAGCACATTGTGCGCGATTTTTTTTACTCGAAGCATTCTCGAAAGTGTTTCCGACACCTCAACACTGGTCGTACCCACCAGTACCGGTTGACCCTTTTTCTGCAATTCTTCAACCTTCAGAACGACAGCATTGTATTTTTCCCGACGGGTTTTATAGACAAGATCATCCATATCCTTTCGGATAATCTTGCTGTTGGTAGGAATCACTACCACATCAAGCTTGTAAATTTCATAAAATTCCGAAGCCTCCGTTTCAGCCGTACCTGTCATACCTGCCAGCTTTTTATAAAGCCTGAAAAAGTTCTGGATGGTGATGGTTGCCATTGTCTGGGTTTCACCCTCAATCTTGACATTTTCCTTAGCCTCAATAGCCTGGTGCAGACCTTCACTGTATCGGCGACCCGAAAGAATTCGTCCGGTAAACTCATCAACAATCATAACTTGCCCATTCTGCACAACGTATTCATCATCACGCTCAAAAAGGGAGTAGGCTTTCAGCAGCTGGCTTATATTATGCAGGCGTTCGGATCGATCAGCAAATAGCCGGTATACCTCATCTTTCTTCTGGATTTTTTCAGGAGCAGGAATAGCTGAATTACTTTCAATCACAGCAACTTCCGAACCTACATCAGGAAGCATAAAAATATCACTGTCCTGATGACTAAGCTTGCTCAGAAACTCCCGTCCCTTGTCCGTCAAATCAATGGTGCCGCCCTTTTCATCAACGGCATAATAGAGGGCATCATCAACCTCCTGCATCCGGCTAGAATTATCCTTAAGGTATTCGTTCTCCGTACTTTGCACTAGCTTGGCTACACCTTGCTGGGACAGCATCTTGATGTAGCGGGTGTTTTTAGGCTGTCCCCTTTTAACACGCAGAAGAGAAAGTCCTGCATCAAAATCACCTGGTTTAGCCTTAAGGATTTTTTCAGCTTCACTCAAATACGAGGCCACAAGGTGCTGTTGCGCACGGACCAACTGTTCAATCCACGGTTTGATTTCCTGAAACTTGCTGTTATCGGCATTGGGTACCGGGCCGGAAATAATAAGAGGAGTTCTCGCTTCATCAATCAGTACACTGTCAACCTCATCAACAATGGCATAATAGAAGTTCCGTTGTACCATCTCCTCAGGAGTTCCAGCCATATTATCGCGCAGATAATCAAACCCAAGTTCATTATTTGTTCCATAGGTTATATCACACGCATACTGTTCCCTTCGTTCTTCAGGAATCATGTCGTTCAGAATCACTCCTACCGACAGATTATGAAACTCAAACACAGGGTTCATCCACTCTTTATCTCGCTGTGCCAGATAATCATTAACAGTAACAACATGAACTCCTCTTCCCGTCAGGGCATTAAGGAAAACCGGCAATGTCGAAACAAGAGTTTTTCCCTCACCGGTTGCCATTTCAGAAATCTTTCCTGAATGAAGAACAACACCACCAATAAGCTGAACATCATAGGGCACCATATCCCAAATCATCTCTCTTCCCATGACCTGGTACTTATGGTTTTTAAGGCGCCTGCATGTCTCTTTTACAAGAGCAAATGTCTCAGGAAGTAACTCATCAAGCACAGAAGCAGTGGCCTTCTCATAACCATCAACTAAAGCGTCAAGTTGTAAATTAATTGCTTCTGCTTCTTCAAGATTGATATCCGGGTTGTCGAGTTTCAGAGAAAGGTTTTTTTTATCCTGCTCCAATGGCTCCAGTACGTTGCGAACTTTCTTTTTCAGTTCCAGCCCTTTTTGCCTCAGTTGATCGTCATCAAGCGACACCATGGCACCTTGCAGCTCATTGATAGTGCTGATAATCGGCTGGATTTTTTTAATATCCTTATCGTGCTTTGAACCAAAGACTTTTTCAAAAATTTTCAACATGTACAGATATTTACTCTCTTAAGTTTCAGATAGTGTTATGTAATGGAAAAGCACACTCTTCTGTGTACCCTTCTATATAATATTCAATCGAGCCATAAGGTATTGAATTAGACATTGAGAAAAAAGCGGGAACCCTTTAAAAAAGGGACGGCGGGGGAGTGAGTACCACAGTCCCAGAGCAATCAGGCAACAATACCGTGCAAGTCAATGCTGCAACAAGGGATATACTGTTGATTACTTTCTACTGAGGAACCGTGAAATGGAAACACCGCAATTATTACTTTTTTAAAGCAAGCTCCTCAAAAAAATTCTTCAAATGATGTGAGCCATAGGCCGGCGCAACATGATCAAATTTAAGTGCTTCCACCGCAAAAGAAAGCAAATCGGCAAGATTTTTATTAAAAAGCCCGGTCACCATAAGTCCGCCTTCGGCAAGCCATAGAGGAAGTTCAGTTATCCATGGATTTTTGCCGCACGCATTGAACGCCAGTTCCATGGCTTCTTTAAAGGTATAGACATCCGGTCCGCCAACAGGAATTTCGCAGCATTCACCCTCAACAGCATCAGCACAAACCTTCGCCAGATCAGCACCATGAACTGGATTAATTTTTTTATCACCTTCACCAGCCATAAATATATGGCCGCTTTGTGCCATAGAAAAAAATCTTCCCATATCGGAAAAATAACCGTTCGGTCGTATAACTGCCCAGGAAAGCCCGGACTTTTTCAGTTCCACAACAAACAACTCGTGGGCCTTGATTGTCAGAATTTCGGGCATTTTATCCTCATTAAACACCGATACATAAATGAATCTCGACACTTTTTCTTCTATCGCCTGATCCAGAACGCGTTTATTGCCAACGTAATCAACATCATAACTGGTCAGATGTGCATCGGGAGAAGTTAGGCCAAGAGCACAAAAAACAATATCAATGCCCTTGCAAATTCCAGAGATGCTATCAGCGGAAGTCACGTCACCGGTAACAACCTCATCAATACTATCGTACACAGCAGGTTCACCATGAACACCGGGAGTTTTAATCTTCTCAGGATTTCTGACAAGGGCTCGAACAAAATAGCCTCTATCCTTAAACTCCTTCACCGCGTATCTCCCTAAATACCCCGATGCTCCGGTAATCAGCACTTTTTTATTAACACTCATATTCAGAACACTCCTTTTTGTTGATGTTAACGAGTCTCGTCCACAACATTACTTAAAACGATCGCATTTTTTTAACCTCCATGCGCCAGCAATGAAACAGGATATGCCCGGCATACCCTGCAAGCTCAGGGTTCAAAAAAGAACGAGCTTCAGCGTCAAGCGCAAGATAAGTTGCCGGGCTTAAAGATCGTAAAGCCGTTGTACTGCCGAACCATTTCCGAAGGTATTGTTTGACATGGGTATCAATAGGAAAAGCATCCAAACGTCCAAGGCTGAACAGAGCAATGCAATCAGCAATCTTGAACCCGATTCCGCTCTGTTGCGAAAGTATTATACGGAGTTCCGAAAGGGGAATCTCGCGGTTACGAAGGTGCTCAAAGTCAATTCTGCCTTCAGCAACGTTCCTTGAGGCTAGTATAATGTTTGCTGCCCTTGCCCGATTATTGTTTGTACAGCGACACATTACAAAAGGATCAGCCTCAGCCAGTCGCAGAGGAGTAGGGAAGTTATAGAGGTCAATATTCCTGCCCTCAAAATAAGTCGTTGTTTTTTCTCCATACGTTTTTGTGAGCATGGCGACCTGTTGTCTGATCAAATGCATTCCGATACCCTGAGCACACATGAACGAAATCATAGTTTCAAAAGGATCCTGCTTAAGGATTCGCAAAGTAAAATACTTCTGCAGCAGTTGCCATAATTCAGGATAAAAACGAGAGAACTCTTCCGGAAAAACATTTTCCACTGCAATATCAAGCATAAAGTAATCACGAATAACTACAGATAATAGAGTGCTATTGATCTCTTTAACATCAGCATTTACCTCAAACTCAAAATCAGATATCTGACGTATAAATAATGGGACACCATCAATTATTGAAGAGAAATAAACACAATTACATTGACAGGTATTCCATAAAAATGACTGACCACTAAAAATGGTATTTTGGACGCTTAAAGCAGTATCAGATTTTATTATAAATGAATTATACAAAGAAAATAAATTTTATTTTTGACCACAATAACTGGTAATTTCAAATATGATTATATTTATCTTACGAATGGTTATAAATACTTGTAATAAAATAACATAAATCGACATACTTAAAATATTTTTAGTATCATTATAGGATTGTTTATAGTGATAATAACTCTTATACAATATTTGTATCTTATAGTCATAATCTTTAGATGAGATGATATAAATATGCCTTACTTTTGTTCATTTGTATTATTATATCGTATGAGTAATGCACACTAACTATAAAGATATGCGCTCCAATAAAAAAAGGCAATACAATATAATACTATCAATAACTGCTAATAATATCAGTATTGTATGCAAAAATATCTGCAGAGTGTATTCCGTTTATTATAGGGTAAAATAGTGCGCAAGAGAGGTTTGCTGAGCTTCAACGGACTGTATAAGCTCAAAGGTAAGATTGTGTGCTTCAGGTGTAAAAAGTGCAAGCACGGCAATTTCGGCCACATCACTACGGTCAACAACCCCTGTTGCAATCTTGTCGCCAGTATCGAAAATCAATGCATGTTGTAAAGGTGGTCCATCAATTAAACCGCCTGGTCGAATGATGGTGTACGAATATCCTGGTTCCCCAAAAAGACCTCTGACCTCATTTTCACCTTCAAGCTTCATCATAAGCACCTTGCCATATTTGTTCATAGGATGCTCAGGTTTCGTAACAGCAAGAGAGCTTATCAGAACAAAATGCTTTACCCCACCTTTCTTTGCATGCAAAGCAAGCCGTTTTACACCATCACGGTCTATAGCTGAAGGAGGCAAAGCTTCGGGATCAGTAACATTGCCACCTACAGTACAAATAACAGCATCTGCATGGCTGATTGCTGCCATTATCTCGTCTGCATGTTCTAGAGAACCTATGGTAAGCTTATCAATCACCTCTGGACCGAAAAGCTCAAGGGCCTTTTGCCCCGATCGAACAAAAAGATGGTAATCGATACTATGCTGTTGCAACCGCTTTACAATCCAGACACCTGTTCTCCCGGTCCCCCCAACAACAAGAACAGTTCCGTTAAATGGTTTCATGATAAACTATTATTTGTTAATTAAACATTGAAAACCTGACATTGCAAACCATTGTTAAATCAACAAGTGCATGTAAACAAATCACACTCCTGATATCGCGATACCAAAAAAAACTTAAGGCCCAGCTGCAGGCAATCAGCATTTGAACCGGCATAAAAAAAGGCTTGTAAGGACTGGTTTGAACTACATGCGTAGGTAAAATATTAATCCAGAACAATCCGTGTATCAGCCCGCTGTACACTATAAAACAAATAAATCCAGTCATAAAAACCACCCATGGGTTAACGGTAAACCGTCCGGCAAGCAAAGTCCCAAGACTAAAGACAGCATAAAACATAAACGTTTCAGCAACACCGTTACCGATACTGAAAACCAGCACAGTCAAAGCATCTAGTTTCCGGCCACCGTCAGTAGTCGAATGCGAATAAACCCAGGCATTAACTGCAACAATCAGAAGAGATCCGAGCAGCAAGCCAATTCTCCTCGAATCAAATTCACGATTAAACGAGAGAATATCTTTCCGGAAAAAAACAATGCCAACGAAAAAAGCAAATGCCCAATAGGCATATATCATTACAGGTACAGATAATTCCATTACTCAAATGTAGTTGTTAGTTAAAAGATTCATACCGGATCACAATAAAAAGCTTCTGCATGATATGAGCTCCTCACAAACGGGGCAGACTGCACATGCCGGAACCCTGCACTCTCCGCAATAATCCTGTACTGCTCAAACTCCTCAGGTGTTATGTATCGATCAACAGGCAGGTGTTCTGAGGATGGCTGCAGATATTGACCGATTGTCACCATATCGCAACCGTGTCGGGTTAGATCGCTGAGTGAAGCCCTAACCTCTTCCATAGTTTCACCCATTCCTACCATCAGCCCCGATTTTGTAGAAAGTCCATGAATCTCCTTGGCTCTCTGTAAAAGCCGCAACGATGCCAAATAACTTGCCTGTGGTCGAACCTTAGTGTACAGTGAAGGTACCGTTTCAATATTATGGTTCAGGACGTCCGGCCTCTCCGCCATCACAAGATCAAGAGCGCTTTCCTTGCCCTGAAAATCCGGAATAAGGCACTCAATGCTTACAAAAGGGTTGATAGAGCGGATAGCTTTGATGGTGTTTACCCAATGTTGAGCGCCCCCATCATGGATATCATCACGAGTCACACTGGTGATAACTGCATGTTTCAATCGCATGGACTGAATGGCAAGAGCTATTTTTTTTGGTTCAAGTGGATCAACAAGGGGGGGATTAGCTGCCTTTCCTACGGCGCAGAACCTGCAGGTACGGGTACATACATTACCTAGAAGCAAAAAAGTTGCCGTACCCCTCGACCAGCACTCATGAAGATTAGGACACAATGCCGACCTGCAAACTGTATGCAGGCTTTGACTGTTCATTAACTGTTTCGTAGATGCAAACGATGCGCTCGAGGTTAACTTTATTTTCAGCCAATCCGGTTTTTTTCCGGGACCATGCTCCATAGAGGTATACAGTAACTATTGATAAGAGTGAAAACACAATATAGCTATTCAATAGAATTCTTTACGCCCTCAGGCAGTAAACCCCTTAATACATGAGTTCAGGGTGTCATGCCCGCCAACTCATCATCGAACTCTCAGGCAGGTTAATTTCATGAGTTTTTTTAATCAAAAAAATAAATTGTATGTTCACACCTTCCTAAACTTGAGGTTGACAAAGTATATGTTTTTATGTGTCCTCACACAGCTTTGTTTATAAGGGTACAGTTTAGAAAAACCAATAAGTACTGAGAAGGGGACTTGTTGTACAAAACTGGTTTTTGTTGAAGAGTTTCAGCATTGTCGTTCGTAACTTTTGAATGAAATTATGCAGAACATGCACCCAGAATCCCGCATTTTTAACAAAGCCTTAAAAAGCAAAATCATGTCTGCGGAGCAAGCCGCAGCTCTTATTTCTTCTGGTGACAACGTTGGTATGAGCGGTTTTACCGGCTCTGGCTACCCAAAAGTAGTGCCTGCAGCGCTCGCCAAACGCATTGAAGACGCCAACAAGGAGGGTCAAAAATTCAGGATTGGAGTTTGGACCGGAGCTTCCACAGCACCGGAACTTGATGGAGCACTCGCCAAAGTCGATGGCGTTGAAATGCGACTTCCTTACCAATCTGACCCGATTTGCCGCAATCGCATCAATGCCGGAGAGATGGAATATATCGATATTCATCTCTCACATGTAGCCCAGTTCGTTTGGTTCGGTTTCCTCGGCAAATTAAATATTGCCGTGGTTGAAGTAGCAGGCATTCTCGAAGACGGCCGTCTGATTCCTTCAACTTCAATTGGCAATAACAAAACATGGCTCGACCAGGCAGACAAGGTTATCCTCGAAGTTAACTCCTGGCAGGACTCCCGCCTTGAAGGCATGCACGACATCTATTACGGTACCAGCAGACCTCCAGACCGCAAGCCAATCCCGATAGTACATCCGCATGACCGTATTGGAGACGCATACCTGCATTGCGATCCCGAAAAAATTATTGCCATCATCGAAACCCATTGTCCAGACAGAAATTCAGCGTTCTCACCGCCAGACGAAAATTCCCGTCTTATTGCCGGTCATATCCTTGAATTCCTTCAGCATGAAGTCAAAAAAGGTCGACTTCCCAAAAATCTTCTGCCATTGCAGTCAGGAGTCGGCAATATTGCAAACGCCGTAATGGCAAGCCTGAACCATGGCCCGTTCGAAAACCTTACAGCATATACAGAAGTGCTGCAGGATGGTATGCTCGACATGATCCATTCAGGCAAACTGATCTCAGCTTCAGCTACAGCCTTTTCATTGAGCAATGAAGCCCTGGCAGAACTTTATGCCCATCTCGACGAATACAGGGATAAAATTGTTCTGCGTCCTCAGGAAATCAGTAATCATCCCGAAGTTATCCGTCGGCTTGGTGTTATTGCAATGAATGGTATGATTGAGGCCGACATATACGGCAATGTAAATTCGACTCACGTTATGGGAAGCGCCATCATGAACGGTATTGGTGGCTCTGGTGATTTCGCTCGCAATGCCTACATATCAATATTCATGACCCCGTCACAGGCCAAGAACGGTCATATTTCCTGCATTGTACCCATGGCATCCCATGTCGATCACACCGAACACGATGTTCAGATACTTGTTACAGAGCAAGGTCTGGCAGATTTACGTGGTCTATCCCCGACTCAGCGAGCCAAAGTAATCATCGAAAACTGTGCCCATCCGAATTTCAAACCGGCACTCCTTGACTACCAGAAACGGGCAAATGCTAATTCCCATGGCAAACACACTCCACACCTTCTTGATGAAGCCTTAAGCTGGCATCAGCGATTTCTTACCACCGGCTCAATGTAAATAAACATTTCCTTCAATCACCCACCACCTCATTTTGTCACTCAGCAATGAGGTGGTGATGGATTGGTTAAAACCACCATTACGACCCGACTTCTATTTTTTGATATAAGCGTTCAGGCCAATAGTTACTGGTTTACCTTCAACCATCACATTAGTGACGGTATTCCCATGCGTACT